>JAFSZZ010000185.1 GCA_017458765.1 Lachnospiraceae bacterium
GTCTATAATGTTACCTATGATGAGCTTAAATCCCGCTTCATCAAGGCCGTTCTTCTCCATGTTATCCTGGACCGCTTCTATGGCACAGGGATCGAGGTCTGTACCGACGGCCGACTCTGCCCCGAACTTATAAGCCATGATGGATAAAATGCCGCTTCCCGTACCAACATCAAGAAGTGCCGTATCCCCTGTTACATACTTGCGCAGCTGCTTTATGCATAACTGGGTCGTTTCATGCATGCCCGTACCGAAGGCCGTACCGGGATCTATGTGTATTATCATCTTGTCATTGTCTTCGGGCTTTACTTCTTCCCATGACGGTACTATGAGGATGTCTTCCTCCCCCTTTGACTTATCTCCTTCTATATAGAACTGATGAAAATACTGCTTCCAGTTATTTATATAATCCGTATCCTGAAGCTGTGTTTCGATTATCGTGCACTCGCCTATATCCATGAAGGATCTAAGATCTTCAAGCTCTGCTCTCACATTTTCAAGCACGCTCTCATTATCCTCATCCGCATCAAGATAAAACGACAGATAGGCAATCCCGTCATCAACCTCCGTCTGCGGCAGTATATCCACGAACATAGCTGCTTTTTCCTGATCGGATAACGGGATCTTATCTTCTATCTCAACACCTTCTATCCCCAGTTCCATAAGGGTGCTGCTTATTATATCCTCTGCTTCCGTTGTCGTTTTTATCGTATATTTGTTGAATTTCATACCTACCTCTTACCCGGCACTCTTAAACCGGCTCATCACCGGTCAAATTGATCCCGTGAAAATTCCTGCCTACAGATATTTTTCCTTACCTTCCTGCCTGAGTTCTTCGAGTACCTTCTTGATATCAGCGGTGCTGCCTTTGTCACAGACAAGCGTAGCATCCTCCGTATCGACTATCACGATATCCTTAAGGCCGACCGCTGCTATGAGCTTGTCCTCAGCCTGTATGATACAGTCCCTGGAACCGATATTAACGGCATTCCCGGCTAAGATATTTCCGTTCTCATCCCGCTCACCGATACGCTCTACCGCAAGCCACGAACCCACATCATCCCATCCAAAGTCACCCGGGATAGTATATATGCTCTCAGCCTTCTCCATGATACCGTAATCGACTGATATCGACTCAAGGCCGGGGAAAACTTCGTTAAGCACGGCATCCTGATCTGCGGATCCTATCGAGTCGCGGATCCTTAAGAGTCCTTTATAGGTATCCGGCAGATAGTCTTTGAACTTGTCAAGCACTGTGGATACCTTCCAGATGAACATGCCGCTGTTCCACAGATATTCACCCGTTGATAAGTATTCTTTCGCCACTTCCGGTGAAGGCTTCTCAACAAATCTGTCAACCTTGCAGCTGTCCCCTGTTTTTTCATCCTTTATGAACTTAATATACCCGTATCCCGTTTCCGGATAATTCGGAGTTATGCCTATGGTGACAAGGTTGTCTCCCTGCTCAGCTACGCTGCAGGCTTTCCTTAAAACATTACGGAACCCTTCCCCGTCCTTTATAAGATGATCCGAAGGCAGCACAAACATTACCGCATCTTCCATTTTTCCGGATATATGCATGGCACCGAGACCTATGCACGGAGCCGTGTTCCTGCCTACCGGTTCACACAGGATGTTTTCCTTTGGTATCCCCGGGAGCTGCTCCATAACAAGCGGCATGTATGCCTTATTGGTCGCTATGTAGATATCCTCCATGTCTACCAATGGCAGTATCCTCTCGACAGTTAACTGTATCATTGTTTTTCCGTCATTTGTAAGAGAAAGGAACTGCTTGGGCCGTTCCTTCCTGCTTCTTGGCCAGAATCTCTCTCCTCTTCCGCCTGCCATGATAAGTGCTGTTGTTTTCATATAAACCCCTGTTTCACTCTCTGATCGTTACGTTCTGGATATCGGTATCCTGGATAACGCATATGAATGTCTTACCGTTGTTAATCTCAAGCTCATTTCCGTCAAGATCATAGTATCTTATGGGACACATGTCCGGATTACCGTTATGAGCATTTTTGACATCACGAAGCCAGATGCCCGGAACCATCTTACCGTGTGTGAAATACTGTATGACACCGCCCGAATGACAGTCAAACGCAAGGTAATCCTTCTCATCGAGCTGCGCCCATTTATTGTACTGGAAGATCACATTATCGAAAAATATCTGCTCGCCCGTGAGCTCATCTATCTGAGGTCCGTCATACTGGAAACGGCCGTACTTTTCCTTCTCTTCATCATACTCAAACCACGGCTTGTTTATCTTATAATTTGGAGCCATGTAAGTTATCTTCATGCCGCTGTCATTTGTGACGGTCTTATCAAGATCACAGAACTTGAACTTGCCTTTATAATCTTCATAATGATTGCGGCGATATCCCATCATCTCTATACCTGCATCTATTCCGGCTGAACTCGTGTATGCGTTGTGCGGAGCCTTTCGATCGGTCGTCCTGTAATATACGGTATCGCCTTCCTTGCCAAGACCGTTCAGATTGTCAACATAATCACTGTTGAGAAGATCCACCGCATACGCTGCCTGACCGTAGTGACAGTAGATGGCATCGAATTCAAGCATGGTATAAACGAAGTATTCACGGCAGCTCCTGACCGATCCTATCTTATCAAGATCCTCATAGTTCTCAAACAGAGCCATGAGTCTGGTTATCGCACCCTCAACAACATACTCGTATACGACATCAGCCCTCGAGATGCTGCACATAGGCTGTGCTGCCTTAAGGTTATTGAGCATGATCGCGATCGGACGTTTTGTTCCGATCTCCTGATCTACGGGAAGGCCCGA
>JAFSZZ010000186.1 GCA_017458765.1 Lachnospiraceae bacterium
GGTCAGATGACGCTCGAAGGTACACCGAAGGGCGGAGGGACCGTGAAATACAGCTATACAGCGGAAAACGGTGTGGCGAAGAAGATAAGCGATGAAGATTCCGGAGTTAAGGGTCAGTACATCATAGCAAAATCAGGCGACGGCAAGTCCAATCTTACGTCGGATGGCTCATTACGCGGCGTTGAAGGATATACAGGAGGAGAATGATGAGATCATATATTGAGCAGGCGGATTTTTTTAAAGGCAATGATCCGGAAAAGATAGCGGAGGAATTCGGTACGCCGCTGTATGTGTATAATGAGGATATAATACGCGACAGGATGAGAAGAGTTGCGAATGTTATAACAAAGTATCCGTACAGGGCAAATTATTCGTGCAAGACAAATACTAACCTCGACATACTTAAGATCGCGCTGTCGGTGGGTGTCAACGCGGATGCGATGAGTGAGGGTGAGATGCGGATGCTCTTAAAGGCCGGATTTCCGCCCGAGAGGATTTTTTATGTCTGCAATAATGTGTCTGCGGATGAAATGCGGTTTGCGATAGACAACGGTATTCCCATAAGTCTTGACAGTCTTGATCAGTTAAGACTTTTCGGTGAGATAAACCGGGGCGGACGCTGTGCCGTAAGGATAAATCCGGGAGTGGGTGCCGGCCATCACGAAAAGGTGGTAACCGCAGGAAAGAAGACAAAGTTCGGTATTGCCGAAGAGGATATAGATAAGATCTTTGATATTGCGGCAGAGCATGACCTTAAGATAGTCGGGATCAACCAGCATGTAGGATCCCAGTTCCTTGATGCCACGCCGTTTCTGGCTGCGGTTGATAATCTCCTGCGCATAGCGATGAAATTCGGGGATCTTGAGTTCATCGATTTTGGCGGAGGATACGGGATACCGTATCATAAACTGGATGATGAGAAAGAATTTGATATGGAACATTTCTCGAAAGAATTTACGGAAAAGCTTGACAGGTTTATCCCGCAGTACGGGAGTGCGCCGCTGTTTAAGAGTGAACCGGGAAGATACTGCGTTGCCGAAGGAGGAGTGATACTCGGAAGGGTACATTCGATCAAGCAGAATTCGGGTATTAAATATATAGGAACGGATGTGGGAATGAACGTACTGGTCCGTCCTTCGATGTATGATTCATGGCACGATATAGAGGTTATATCAAACGGGCATGTAGTCTATCGTGATAAGGATGAACTTGAGAAGGTTACCGTGTGCGGTAATATATGCGAATCGGGTGATGTGCTGTGTAAGGACCGTGAGATGCCAAAGATCGCGGACAATGATCTTATATGTGTTCTTGACGCCGGTGCATACGGATATTCAATGTGTTCATCATATAATACGAGGCTTCGTCCGGCAGAGGTGATGATATGCTCTGACGGAAGCGTGAAACTTATAAGAAGACGCGAAACCTTTGAAGATATGTTCGCGTTTTATTGATCATCGATCCTGGTTTTTTCACAAATATAAAACGGAAAGCAGGGATGTGGTAATAAAAAAAGAAGGTAGATCATCGGTATCATCGCGGTGGTCAGCTCAAACAGGCTTGTACATGAAAAATCCGAACAGAGCGGCCAAGTGGACTATGTAAGGTATCATTGACAAGATATCTTGATAATTTAAGATAGTTATGCTATTATCTAATCGCTGTTTTCTGATAACAAACAAACGTGAAACAGAATGTTTCGGGAAACGGCGATCGGATAAGCCGGCGTGTCGGAATGGCAGACGAGGCAGACTCAAAATCTGTTGTAGGCAACTACGTGTGGGTTCAAGTCCCACCGCCGGCATCACTAAAACCCTGCATTTTGCAGGTTTTTTTCTTTTGCGGTTTGCATTCCGTGTGCACTATTCTTAAATCCATATAGCAAACTTCCCTGCAAAGCGTGTATAATAAGAATCGATACAGTTATTTAGGATCACCGAAACGGTATGACAGGGTGAGGCGGTTTAAGTGGATAAAGAGATCAAAGAAAAACTAAAAGAAGATTACGAACGCTGCAGGGATGAACGCAGGGCCAGACTGCATTCCTATCGCAAATGGATGCGCCAAAGCCTGTTTGAAAATCTTGGATTAAGAAAATTGGAGCCTGCTGTGCGGCGCATACATATAGTAAGAGATGTGATCATTGCCGTTATGGCTATCTTAAGCATAGCGATCTACTGGCTATGTTTTCTTGATGCACAGGTACCGGAGCCGGTTTCGGTATTCCTGTTCATATTCTATCTGATACCAATAGCGCTTGTAACGATCGCTTACGGGTGGTATGGCGGTATAGTATGTTTCACGCCTCTTTTTGTGGTTGCCGTTATCCTGTCGCCCGGAAATGCATATTTTTTGTTTTTTCATTTGGTCGCGATATATGTATTCAGTTATATCAAGGCTATGGGACTGTGTAAAAGAGCGGGGAAAACACTCATCACAGGTTTCATATCGGGGCTTGTCATGTCGGCGTCATATTATCTTATATTCGTACTGATAGCAGGAGAATCCTTTTCGGCGGTAAACGCATCTTCAATGCTGCTGCATCTTTCGAATGTAGTACCGCAGTCGGTACTCATATGTTTTCTGATATATTGGTTCGGTAAGGATAAAAGTGCTGAGTTCAAGAAGAAGATAGGGTACGTTGAGGCATCCCCGATGTCTTTGATGAGAGAGATGGGGACGACGATGAAGGAGGGGTACCGCAGCCTGTCGGGTAAGATATTTGCACTCCTTCTCACGGAAGCGGTGCTGATGGGTATAGCGGCGGCTTTTTTTGCCAACAGTCTGGTACCTAAGATGATGGAGAGGTACCGTGAAGAGCATATTTCGCAGATGATGGGCCCGGTGGATGAAAGTACAGGAAGACCTGCCGTGAAGCCTTCGGAAAAACCCGATGAGAAGCCGGATTCGGTCTATGGGGATATTTCCCGGATAACCGGCTTTAACGATGCATTTGAGGCTGCCAGAGAGCATGCGGTACATGACAGATTTGCATTTGATGATCAGGGTATAGCATTTGACTTAAAACTTATAATGCTCCTTTTGTGTGTTATCCATCCCATAGTGCTTGTTGCCAACTATATCGGGCAGGTGCTCATTGTCAAGCCTTTGGTAAATATCACGGGCATAATGGAGAAATTCGGCGATGATGAAGAACAGAGACTTATGGTCGAACATGAACTGTCGGAACTTACTATAAACAGTGAGGATGAGATCGAATCGCTGTATAAGGTGATCTACAGGATGTCGAGCGAGCTTAACAGTTATATCGACGATATGAGGAGAGAGCAGCAGCTTAAGGAGGATCTGCGTGTCGCAAAAGCCTCTTCCGAAGCAAAGAGTACCTTCTTGTCAAATGTATCACATGAAATAAGGACACCAATAAATGCGGTCCTCGGGATGGATGAGATGATCCTCAGGGAGAGTGATGATAAAGAGATACTGAAATATGCAGCAGATATAAAGAACTCGGGAAGAACACTTTTAAGCCTTATAAACGATCTGCTTGATTTTTCCAAGATAGAAGCGGGAAAGATGGAGATAATCCCCGTTGAATACGAATTGAGTTCGACCGTAAACGATCTTATAAACATGGTGAGGAACAAGGCGGAGGATAAGGGGCTTAAGCTTAACATCAATGTCGATCCGGCCATGCCTCATGTTCTTTGCGGGGATGAGATACGGATAAAACAATGCATACTCAATATCCTTAATAACGCCGTTAAGTACACACAGAAGGGAAGCGTTTCCATGTCTGTGTCATACAGCAGGATTTCGGATGATGAGATATCACTTAAGATAAGAGTGAAGGATACGGGCATAGGAATAAAGGAAGAGGATCTTGAGAAGCTGTATTCACCGTTTGAGAGGATAGAGGAGGAGAGAAACCGGAATATAGAAGGCACGGGATTGGGGATGAGCATTGTTAAGAATCTCCTTGATATGATGGGATCAAGGCTTGAGGTTTCAAGCGTGTACGGTGAAGGCTCCGATTTTTCCTTTGAGGTAAAACAGAAAGTAATAAACTGGGAACCCATAGGTGATTTTAATGAAACATACATCAGATCACTTGAGAGTATCGAAAAATACAGGGTAAGCTTTACTGCTGAGGATGCCCGGATCCTGGTTGTGGATGACACCCCGATAAACCTTTCCGTGATACGCAGCCTGCTTAAGGAAACAAAGGTTAACATCGATACCGCATCAAGCGGATCCGAGTGTCTTGAGATGATAAAGGATACGGCTTATGATATCATATTCATGGATCAGCGGATGCCCGGTATGGACGGGACACAGACTCTGCATGCGATGAGGGAGATGAAGGAAGAAGAGAACTTAAGCCATGCGGCCCCTGTTATCATACTTACTGCAAATGTTGTGGCGGGAGCAAAGGAACAGTTTATGAAGGAGGGCTTCAGTGATTATCTGAGCAAGCCTGTGGATGCATTGAAGCTTGAACGTACCGTGGCAGCGTATCTGCCGCCCGAAAAGGTTAAGGAGCCCTCGGAGGGTGATGCTGCCGTGCAGGATCATGAAGATACGGAATTTTCGGACAGGTTTGCGGGGATAGACGGGATAGATGTTAAAACCGCGTTGAAAAACTGTATGAATACGGACATTCTTAAGAATACGGTACATGATTTTTATGTATCGGCAAAGACAGGACCGGCAAAGATAGAAAAGCTGTGGCGCGAAGAGAATATCAGCGAATTTACCATAACCGTACATGCACTTAAAAGTTCGGCGAGGCTTATAGGTGCGCTCGATCTTAATGAGCTTGCGGCAAAGCTTGAAGAATACGGAGATAACAGTGATCTCTCTTCGATCAGTGAGTATACTCCGATACTTCTTGAAAAATACCGTTATTATGCGGATTCTCTGGCGTTACTGTTTGAAGATGGAGATTCGGAAGATGATGACCGCGAGCTGATCGATCCCACCGCTCTGTCGGAGGCTTACGGTGCGATAAGGGAAGCGGTTACCGCTTTTGATTTTAATACTGCCGATGAACTTATGGGGATGCTTAAGGAGTACCGTATCCCGAAGGAAGAAGAGGACCGATATCTGAGGATATGTGATATGGTAACTAAGCTTGAAAGGGAAGCACTTTTGGAGGAACTTGCAAATGGATAAGAAGGTTTTGATAATTGGACAGTCCGGATTCATGATGAATGCGATAGTTAACGGTATCAAGAAGGAATCCTACGAGGTGATGCAGTCCGATGCTGCGATAGATAAGATAAGCAGGATCGATCCCATCCCGAAACTTGTAGTATTATATCTTGACGGAAATAATATTTCCGACAGTAAATTCCTGACTTATCTCAAAGACCTTGTTTTTGAAAAAGAACTGGAACTGTTTGTTGTAGGGGAAAGCGATGAGATAGATGAAGCCACGGAAATATTGCATAAAGAAGTGATCTCCAAGGTGCTGATGCGCCCTCTTAACGTAAACGATCTTGTGGCAGAACTTGACGAAGCTCTTGAGCGCGGGATCAAAGCAGAGGCAAGGAAGAAGATACTTATCGTGGACGATGATCCCACGATGCTCCGTATGATAAAGTCGCTTCTCGGTGAAAAATACCTCGTCTATGTGGCAAATTCTGGGATGAACGCGATCACCTTCCTTGCCACAAATAAGGTGGATCTGATCCTTCTTGATTATGAAATGCCGGTGATCTCGGGAGCCAAGGTACTTGAGATGATAAGATCCGAGGTATCCACCGAGGATATACCGGTCATGTTCCTTACTGCGAAGAACGACAGGGAGAGCGTAATGCAGGTTCTTTCACTTAAGCCAGAAAAGTATCTCTTAAAGACTATGGCACCCGAAGAATGGATGCGGAACATAGATGAATTCTTCGAAAAGAAATGATCCCATAAGGGGTTTATTAAGTAAATTTAAGTAAAACCAATTCAATAACGTCACAAGAATGCTCGAATGTAAAACATATTCGCACCACATCTTTGTTCAAAAACCACAAAAAAAGAAGCTGAATATTGTAAATTAGGTAAAAATGCACATCAAAACGCCAAAATCTACCTAAAAACTATTGACTAAAAATACTTAATATATATACTTAAGTTAAGTAAAAACGATCAGGCTTAACAAAAATTAAGCTGTTCCGGAAAAGGAGGAAAGAGTTATGAAATTGAAAAAGGTTTTGGCATTGTGTCTTGCATCTGTAATGGTGTTCTCGCTGGCTGCATGTGGGGGTACTGCTGAAGCGGTATCCGAAACGGCAGAGGAGTCTGCGCAGAGCACAGAAGCTGAGGATACAACTGCGGAAGAAACACAGGAGGAAGCTGAAGAAGTGAAGGCTGAGGCATCGGATGCGGCAGGTGAAGTGCCCACATATACGCAGCTTGACATCAGCAAATATTCCGATGTGGAAGCATCTATTAAGTTCCTTCATCACAAAACAGATCGTGCCGAAGACGGAACGATGGATAAGATGGTAGCTCAGTTTAACAGTGAATTTCCCAACATTAAGGTTGAAATGGAAGCTGTAACGGATTATGCGGAAGATTCACTGCTGCGTCTGTCAACGGGAGACTGGGGAGATGTGATGTTCATTCCGGCTGTTGACAAGAGCGATCTTGCAGATTATTTCATGCCGCTTGATACACTTGATAATCTTTCACAGCAGCTTAATTTCGTGGATCAGTGGGAATATGAAGGTCAGTGTTACGGAATCCCTTATATGGCTAATGCACAGGGTGTACTATATAACAAGGCAGTTTTTAAGGATGCAGGGATCGATAAGCTGCCGACCACACCTTCCGAGTTCCTGGACGATCTTAAACTCATCAAAGACAATACGGATGCTATCCCTCTGTACACAAATTATGCGGCAGGCTGGACGATGGGTGCATGGGATGCATATATAGGAATAGTAACTAACGGTGACAATACCTATATGAACCAGAAGTTTGTTCATACCGCATCTCCTTTCACAGATCCAGGTGATGACACCGGTATCTATAATCTCTACAGGATACTTTATGATGCAGTCGCAAATGGCCTTATTGAAGATGACTATACAACTACTGACTGGGAAGGCTGCAAGGGTATGTTAAATCGCGGCGAGATAGGGACGATGGTACTTGGTTCATGGGCATTTGCACAGATGCAGGAAGCGGGCGATACTCCGGAGAACGTTGGTTACATGCCTTTCCCCATGACGGTTGGCGGTAAGCAGTATGTGGCAGCAGGCGGTGATTACAATTACTGCATAAACGTAAAAGCATCCGAAGAAAATAAACTCGCATCTCTTATCTTTATTAAATGGATGGTTGAAAAATCAGATTGGTGCTTTAACGAAGGCGGTTATACGGTTGTAAAGGGCGGCAAGAATCCTGATATGTACGCCGCATTTGATGGCTGTGAGGTAACCTCCGATCAGCCGGCAAAAGCAGGAGAAGAGACGTATCTTAATGATATGAATGCCGAGTCAGAGCTTTCATTCAACGCAGGTGGAAACGATAAGGTACAGAGAATAGTGGAGGCGGCTGCCAACGGTTCGGAAAAGCTTGACGATATATACGCAGACTGGACTGAAAAGTGGAATGCCGCGCAGGAAGAACTTGGTATATCTGTTGATTTTTGATCCGGAATAAACAGGAGAGAGTACAATGACTAAGAATGTGTCAGTAAATAACAAGCGTACATTCGGGGAGTGGCTTAGGAGCCGGGACGGGCAGAAAGTATTGGTGATGTTTGCGTTTCTCATACTTCCGATGGTTCTGTTGATGGTCTTTACATACATTCCCTTTGCAGAGATGGTTAGATACAGTTTTTATAACATGAAATACGTCGGAGCCAGAAAATTTGTGGGACTTAAGAATTATATCAAGGTATTTTCGAGAAAAGACTGCTTCGGGGCTCTTAAGCTGTCATTGTACTATATGGGAGGGTCCGTGGTACAGCTTACATTGGCGCTGTACCTGGCAACCATCCTGAGTTTTAAGGTCAAGGGCGGTAATCTGTTTAAAGGATTTATGTTTTTTCCGTTTCTCATAAACGGCATAGCGATCGGTTTTATCTTTAAATTCTTTTACACAAGAGGATTTGTGTTTGATACGGTTCTTCAGTGGTGCGGTTTTGAACTTGATAATCTTCCGTATTGGCTTAAGGACCGCAGCATAAACAATATATCGCTGGTTGGAACTTCGGTTTGGAGATATTTTGGGCAAAACATGGTGCTGTTCATCGGAGCGATAATGTCTGTTGACGGTGAACTGTATGAGGCGGCAATGCTTGACGGTGCCAATCGTTTCCAGCAGTTTAAATACATAATCCTTCCGAGTATAAAGACGATCTTCGTCCTCAATGTGATCCTGTCCATTTCGGGTTCGTTAAGTGCCTTTGAACCGCCGTATGTGATTACGGACGGTGCCAACGGAACAGGAACGTATTTTGTGGTCATGCATGAAATAGCCCACACACAGCAAAAGGTTGGCCTGGCATCAGCCATGGCGGTGGTGCTTCTTATAATAATCTTCATAGTGACCATACTTCAGAAGCTGTTCTTTAAATATATTTTCAGGAACAATGAACAATAGAGGGATACGGAAAGGAAGGATAGGATATGACGGTTATTGAAAAAACGGAAAAGGCTCTGCTTACCATACTTAAATATTTTTCTCTGGTGTTCTTCTCTTTTTGCGCGCTGCTGCCGGTGGTGTCCTGTGTGATAACGGCATTTAAGACAGATTCGGAATATCAGAGCACGAATGTTATGACACTTCCGGAAAGCTGGGCCAATTTCAGTAATTTTGCAAGTGCATTTGATAAGGCCGGAATGGGGCGTGCGTTTGTCAATTCGGCAGTAATACTTGTATGTGTGCTGTTTTTTTCGACACTTATCGGGACACAGCTCGCATATGTTCTTAACAGATTTAAGTTTCCAGGCAATACACTTATAAGAAATCTGTTCCTGTTTGCCTCGATGCTTCCGGGTGTAGCGATGCAGATATCGGTATATGAGATAATGTATAAACTGAGATTCATAAACTCGCTGCCGGGATACATAATCCTTATGTGCGGCACGGATGTTATTGCCATATACATCTATATACAATTTTTTGAGAATATCGATATATCGCTGGATGAATCGGCAATAGTAGACGGTGCATCATATTTCACGATCTTCTACAGGATACTTCTGCCGCTGCTCAAGCCGGCCATCGTTACGTCGTGCATACTTAAGGGAGTTGGCACATACAATGAATACTATATGGCAAATATGTACCTTCAGGATAAGAAGAAACTCGCTACTGTAGCGACTTCGCTGTATACTTTCGTTGGCCCTTTGGGAAGTAAGTACAATCTCATATGCGCAGGAGTAATCATATCGCTGCTTCCGGCTCTCATAGTATTTGTAACCTGTCAGAATCAGATCTATTCGGGACTTACATCCGGTGCCGTGAAAGGGTGATGTTAATTACTTTACAATTGCCTGTATTACTTAATTAAGCTATAATAATTAATTAAGTAAATATATGCGGAGGAAGCTAATATGGCAAGAAAAACTGTCACCATGGGTGACATAGCCGGGGAACTCGGTGTCAGTACAGTGTCAGTGTCCAAGGCATTGAGCGGAAAGGAGGGCGTTTCGGATGCTGTAAGGGATAGGATAATCAGCAAAGCCGAAGAAATGGGATACAGTTACACCGGCTCTAAGAAGAACGCCGCGTGTAGACGGCATAATATCGGGATTCTCATAAGTGAACACTTTATAACCAAGGATGCATATTACAGCAGACTGTATGAGAAAACGATGATGATGCTCTCGGATGCGGGACAGATGGGCATGCTTGAGATAATCATGAAGAGCTCCGAGAAGGAACTTAAGGCACCGGCACTTATATCAACGGGTCAGATCGAAGGCCTTATTGTCCTGGGACAGATGTCCAAGAAGTATCTTGGTATGCTTAGGAATTATGATCTTCCGATACTTTACATGGATTTTTATGATGAGGATGTACGTGAGGATGCAGTCATAAGCGACAGTGTTTTCGGTTCGGGCATACTCACGAATTATCTCATACACAAGGGACATACGGACATTGCATTTGTTGGAAGTATAAGGAATACCAGCAGCATAATGGACCGTTATATCGGATACTACCGTGCCATGTTGTCGGCGGGACTTGCCGTTAAGGATGAGTGGCGTATTGAGGACAGGGATGAAGAGGGTGATTTTATCGAGCTGACTCTTCCTGAAATTATGCCTACCGCATTTGTGTGCAATTCGGATGCGGTGGCCTTCAATCTTGTGAAGAAACTGCAAAAGAACGGATTAAGGGTTCCCGAGGATGTGTCGGTGGTGGCATTTGACAATTTCATCTATGCGGAGATGAGTTCGCCGAAAATAACGACATACGGAGTCGACACGGATGCACTTGTACGCAATGTGGTCAGGATAATACTTGAGAAACTTGAGAACAGGTCTTATACAACAGGCCGTGTGTTGATCGCCGGAACGATGATAGAGAGAAGATCGGTATTGCCGCGATAAGTCTTGAAAGTGATGAAGATCATTAAGCAACTAGCGTAAAGCACGTTATGAACTTTATGAACCGTCATAAGGAATCCACCGCAAGCGGTATCCCTTATGACAAATGATTAAGAGGAGAAAACTTATGAAAGCACTATGTATAGGAGAGATGCTCATAGATTTCACACCGGTTAACGGGATGTTAAACACCTACACAGCCAATCCGGGAGGGGCACCGGCAAATGTAGCCGTAAGTATTTCGAGGAATGGAATAGAAGTGGGCTTTCTGGGTAAGCTGGGGAATGATGATTTCGGAAGGCTGCTTGTAAACACACTTAAGAATGATAATATTGAGATCCTTGTACCTGAGCTTACTGATGATGCAACTACGACACTTGCATTTGTGACTCTTGATGAAACCGGTGACCGTTCGTTTACGTTTGCCAGGAAGCCGGGTGCGGATATGCTGCTTGATGAAAATGATGTGAGCAGAGTTGATTTTTCCGAATGGGATATCGTACATGCGGGATCGGTGAGCCAGTCGGGAGTTCCGGAACGTGATGCGGTCCTGCTTGCCTTAAGAAACGCAAAGGATGCCGGCAAGCTTGTCAGCTTTGATATAAATTACAGGGATAAGATATGGAGTGCCGGGGAATGCCTTAAGGAATGTGAAGAAATATTCCCGCTTACCGATCTTCTTAAAATATCGGAGGAGGAGCTGCTTTTCACGGGTGGTGAGGATAATATCCCCGGATTTATGAAAAAGTATGATATAGCAGTGGTCGTGCTTACTTTGGGCGGTGACGGGGCAAGGATATACTATGGGGACAAGTCGGAAAATATCTCATCCATGAAGGTAAAGGTTACAGATACTACAGGTGCCGGCGATGCATATTGGGGAGGATTCATATCAAGCCTCTTAAGGCAGGGCGTGAAGAGTGTTTCCGATATTACAATGGATAAACTTGTTATGGCGGGAAAATACGGTGCCGTGTCGGGCGGACTGTGTATACAGAAACCGGGCGGGATACCCGCGATACCGACACTTGGTGAGATAGAAGAAACGATAAAGGATCTGTAAGTAAACAGAATTGGAAGACTTTAAGGAAAGGTATATACATGAAAAGAATTGACGTAAGCCGTAAATGGAAGATGCGTATATTGGATGATAAGGATAGGGGTTATGACTATATCCCCGCAACGGTACCGGGATCTGTTTACAACGATCTGCTTAACGTAGGACGCATGGAAGATCCTTATTACCGGGACAATGAGATGAAAGCCCTGGAGCTTATGAAACATGATTTTGAATACCGCGGAAGCATTGAGATCGATAAGAAAGAACTGGATGCGGCGGATGAAGTACTGCTTAAGTTTGATGGTATCGACACTCTGGCGGATATAGAGCTTAATGGGAAGCGGCTTGGAAGTACCGACAATATGCACCGTATATGGGAGTATTCCGTTAAGGACGTACTTAAGGACAAGGAGAACGAGCTTGTTATAGTATTTCATTCCCCGGTTGAGTATGTTGCAAAGCAGTATGAAGAGGATCCTGCGATACAGGGGACCGAGGATGCGATGCGGGGTTTTCCCAAGATCAGGAAGGGACATTATATGTTCGGATGGGACTGGGGTCCCAGGCTTCCCGATGCGGGTTTGTGGAAGGATGTTAAGTTCCTTGCGGTTAAGAAGGCAAGACTTGACAGGATATATATAAGACAGAAATTCAATGATGATCTTACGGGAGTGGAACTTGTCCCTGATATTTCGGTAAAGCCGGCGGGATGTAGTGATGAGATCCGATGGTCAGACCGCGCAGGATGTAAGACGGGCAGCGATCCCCTTATGGGACTTCGGGCAGTTGTGACGGTGATCGATCCGGAAGGAAACAAACTTTACGATAAAAAGGATATATTGGATACAGGTAATGATGCCGGATCGGCAGCACTTAAGATCGACGGTCCAAGGCTCTGGTGGCCGAACGGACTCGGAGAACAGCCCTTATATACCGTGGTGACAGAACTTGTTGATGAAGAAGGGAATGTATGTGATGCGGTAACCAGGCGCATAGGCCTTCGAAAGATGGAGATGAGCAATGTAAAGGATGAATTTGGTGCCGAATTTGCCCATGTTGTAAACGGCGTTAAGTTTTTTGCGATGGGTGCGGACTATATCCCTGAAGATAATATCCTTTCAAGATGCACCAAAGAAAGGACAAGAGATCTTCTTATGCAGTGCAAGGCGGCTAACTTTAACTGTATCCGTGTATGGGGCGGCGGGCTGTATCCTTCGGATGACTTCTATGATGCCTGCGATGAGCTGGGACTGGTTGTGTGGCAGGATTTCATGTTTGCCTGCGCCAATTACAGGCTGACTCGTGATTTTGAGGAAAACATACTCGCCGAACTCCGTAATAACATAAGAAGGCTGGCGCATCATGCTTCCCTTGGTTTATGGTGCGGAAACAATGAAATGGAGATGTTTGTCGATAAAGGCGAATGGGGTGCAAAAAATGAGATAAAGAGTGACTATGTTAAGATGTATGAATACCTGTTCCCGAGACTTCTGGAAGAAGAGGATCCGGACAGGTTCTACTGGCCCGCATCCCCGTCATGCGGCGGAGGATTTGATGAACCCAATTCACCCGACAGAGGAGATGTTCATTATTGGGATGTATGGCACGGTAACAAGCCGTTTACGGAATACAGGAAGTTCTATTTCAGATACCTGTCGGAGTTTGGCTTCCAGTCTTTCCCCTCGATAAAAACCGTGGAAAGCTTTACTCTGCCTGAAGACAGGAATGTGTTCTCGTATGTTATGGAGAAGCATCAGCGTAATGCATCGGCAAACGGCAAGATAATGAACTATATGGAACAGACATTCCTTTATCCCAATGATCTTGATACCTTGATATACGCTTCCCAGCTTCTGCAGGCTGAAGCTATACGTTACGGAGTTGAACATTTCAGGAGGAACAGGGGACGCTGTATGGGAACCGTTTACTGGCAGCTTAACGACTGTTGGCCGGTGGCATCGTGGTCCTCAATCGATTATTACGGGCGGTGGAAGGCTCTGCATTATTACGCAAAGAGGTTCTTTGCCCCGCTGATGATATCCTGCGAGGAAGAGAGCCTTCTTACACAGACCATGAATGTTAATGCTGAGCCGTTTGAAGTAAAAAAGTCGATACACTTAAGCGTTGCCAATGAAACGATGGGTGAAAAATGCGGAACTGTTATGTGGCAGCTTCGCAGTAACGACGGATCCGTGATAAGGGAAGAGTCTGAGGAGATAAGCGTTGGTGCCCTGTCATCAAAATGGCTTGATACCGTGGGGCTTCCGGAGGCCGATCTTTATGCGAACTATGTAAGTTATCAGCTAATAAGTGCTGATGAGGTGATATCACAGGGTACAGTTCTTTTCTGCCCGCCGAAGCATTTTAAATTCGTTGATCCCAAGCTTGCGGTCCGTTTGGAGGGTGATGAGATAGTGGTCACATCATCGGCATATGCCAAGAGTGTTGAAATACGCAATGATAATGATGATCTTATACTTTCCGATAATTTCTTCGACTTAAACGGTGATGAGAGAAGGATAAAGATAATAAAGGGTGAGCCGGCCGGCTTGTCGGTAAGAAGTGTATACAACATACGATAAGGAGTCCATAAGCAATGGCAGATAATATGAAAGACAAATACATCATAGATACTCATGAGAACAGGGAGTTTCTGAAAAAGAACGCTCAGTCACTTCTTGATTTCGGGAGGCGGTTTCCTTCGCCGGGCGGCGGGAGTTATTATCTGTCCGATGACGGAACCCCATGGAAGGATAGAAACAGAGAAACGTGGATAACCTGCCGCATGGCGCATGTGTACAGCATTGGTTCCATGATGGGTGATAAGGGAAGCAGGGAGCTGGCATCTGCTGCCGTCAGAGGACTGCTGGGTGAACTTAAGGATAAAAAAAACGGAGGATGGTATGCGGGTCTTACCAAGGATGATGAGATAGTGCCGCTAAAGCAATGCTATGCTCACGCTTTTGTTATACTTGCCGCCACAAGTGCTTATCTTGCAGGTGTTGAAGGAGCGGATGAACTTCTGAAGGATGCACTTGAAACCTATGACAGGTTCTTCTGGAATGAAGAGGAGGGACTTGCCTGCGATACATGGAATACAGAATTTTCGGAATTGGATGACTACCGCGGACTGAATGCAAATATGCATACGGTTGAGGCTTTTCTGGCTGCTGCCGACTGCCTCGATACCATGTCGCAGGGGATCGCCCGGTCTTTTGTTCCGGAACATGATGCAAAAGCAGATCTGCATAATGCGGGGGATATATACCGAATACGTGCCGGACGGATCATAGATCGTGTTATCGGCTGGGCTGAAGATAACGATTACAGGATCCCGGAGCATTTCACCAGGGACTGGAAGCCTGATCTTGATAAAAACAGGGAGAAACCGGACGATCCGTTTAAACCATACGGAGCAACACCGGGCCACGGCATTGAATGGGCGAGGCTTATAAGCCAGTGGGCATGCGCATCCGGGGTACAGACCCGGGAGACATATATAGAGACGGCTTGTAAACTGTACGAAAGAGCGGTCGCTGATGCTTGGAATACCGATGGGGCAGAGGGCATAGTATATACAACAGACTGGTACGGGAGACCTGTAGTCCGCGACAGGATGCATTGGACGCTCGCGGAGGCCATAAATACTTCGGCGGTTCTTTTTAGGATCACAGGAGACAGGAAATATGCAGATGACTATTCGGCATTTATGAAATACCTTGATAATACGGTACTTGATCATAAAACAGGATCGTGGTTCCATCAGCTCGATGAGAATAATCGCTTAAAGGGCACTGTATGGCCCGGCAAATCGGATCTGTACCACGCTTTCCAGGCAATGCTCATACCATACTTAAAACCGGATGTTTCTATCGCAAGAGCTGTACATGATACCGATAAATGAGTGTTGTATAAGGAGAGTATGGTATGGTTAGCGAAATGAAGACGGAGATGCTGTCGCATATGACCGGCAGTATTATTCCGTTTTGGAAAATGCTGCGTGATGATAAGTATGGAGGGTATTACGGACTTCTCACATATGATCTCAGGCTTGATAAGAAAGCTGTCAAGGGCTGTATACTAAACAGCAGGATACTCTGGTTCTTTTCAAATGCATATATGCTGCTAAAGGATGTTACGCTTCTAAAGGAAGCCAAGCACGCTTATGATTTTTTGAGATCATATTGCCTTGATGAGGATAACGGAGGCGTTTTCTGGTCATGCAATTATGACGGATCCGTGGCGGATGAAACCAAACATACCTATAATCAGGCGTTTGCGGTCTATGCGCTTGCATCTTATTTTGATGCTTCCGGAGATGAGAGTGCTTTTATACTTGCATCAAAGCTTCGAGGGATCATTGAGAAGAAATGCAGGGATGAAGAGGGATATCTGGAGGCTTTTACTGCTGATTTCAGACCAACCGGTAATGATAAGCTGTCTGAGAACGGTGTAGAGGCATACAGGACCATGAACACTCTTCTCCATGTGTTTGAAGCCTACAGCGAGTATCTGCGGGTGCTTAAGAAGGCTGTAAGTGCTGATCCAAAGCGCGGATCGGAAATTAAAGCGGTATCTGATGACATTCGTTTTATACTTGATATATTTGCTGATAAAATCTATAACCGCAAGCTTAAGCGGCAGGAGGTGTTTTTTGACAGACATTACAGATCGCTTATAGACCTTCATTCATACGGACATGATATAGAGGCATCTTGGCTTATAGACCGGGGTCTAAAGATACTGAACGACAGAAACTACACGGATAAAATAAGCTCCATAACAGGGAAGCTTTCAAAAAGCGTTTATGAAAGGGCATATATTGATAACTCACTGCTGAATGAATGTGAAAAGGGCGTTGATGACACAAACCGGATATGGTGGGTACAGGCCGAGGCGGTGCTTGGCTTTGCGAATGCTTCAAAAAGATCGGCTGCGGTAGGGAAGAGCGCTGAAGCATACAGATTTATGAAGGCTGCGGAAGACGTTTGGGGATACATTAAGGATAAGATGATAGATAACCGGGAAGGCTCCGAATGGTTGGCGCAGGTTGATAAGGATGGCATTCCTGTTCCTTCGCTTCCGATCGTAGAGCCATGGAAATGTCCGTATCACAACGGAAGAATGTGTATTTATATGCAGGATTATTGATGCGGCTCACTGATCATAGGTTGTTTGATGGATTTATAACCGCGAGCAGGGTATATAATATGAAAAATCAGGGTAATCCAAAAAAAATAGCAGAAGTATTAAGGCGGGCATCGGCAGGTAAATCCGTATGCATTGGCTTCATAGGAGGCTCGATAACGCAGGGGGCAGCGGCAACGGATGATTCCGGATGTTACGCTGCGCTTGTGTATAAATGGTTAAGAGAGCATTTTTCGGCTTCGAAAGTAAAGTATGTAAATGCCGGGATAGGTGCGACCACTTCACAGTTTGGAGCAGCCAGGGCTGAAGATGATCTGTTAAAATACGATCCCGACCTAATCGTGGTTGAGTACAGTGTGAACGATAATGATGAACTTCCGAATGATCGGCGGGAGTTCTTTAAGGAAACATATGAAGGGCTTATACGTAGGCTTCTCAGACATATAAACGGCAACGGAAGACACCCGGCAATACTGATAGTCCATTCGGTAAGATATGACGACGGAAGCAATGAAGAAGAGATCCATTCAATGACAGGAGCACATTACGGAATTCCCTGTATCAGCATGAAGGAGCTTGTCTATGATAAGATCGGGGAAGGCTGTGAAGGCCTTGGAAAGGTCGGAGATATAACTGCCGATATGCTGCATCCGAATGACTTGGGGCACAGGATCGTCGCAAAACAGATAACGGATTATCTTGAAACCATATCAGGCTCAAATGCAGATCCGGTATGCGGCGTCGGGACAATTCAGGAAACATTGCCGGAACCCGTCGCGATACGGGAGGAATTACCGTCTCCGCTTACGGATAACAGTTATGAAAATGCTGTGAGGTATAATAATTTAAATTCCGGCCCCGTATGCGACGGATTTGTCCCCGATACGGCTCCCGTGACGGCGCCTCTGATGATAGGGGAGACAACTGTATATGCAAGTGAAGTAAGGGATGTATTTAAAGGCGGATGGACCGCATCAAAAAAGGGAGCTTCGATAACCTTTACCCTTACCGGAAGCGAGATCGCGGTAATGTATAAAAAGTCGGTAAAAAAGCCTGCGCCGATAGCCTGTGCCGTTATTGACGGTGATACGGAAAACAGGGTGAAGCTTGATGCGAATTTCAATGAAGACTGGGGAGATAAGGCATATATGGCCACGATCCTTCACCATGGGATCATAAGTGACGGAAGCGAAAACGATCGTGAACTTACGCCCGCATGTAAAAAAGACAACGGAGTACATACCCTTACGATAACCATAGAAGAAGAGGGCAGTGCTTCCGATTTTTATCTTATTAATGTTATATGTGCAGGAACCGGTGAGTGATAATTATATTTAGACTAAGTACAACGGAACAGGTCTGACTTCATTTAATACAACGGAGGAAGCTATGGGAATAAAATATCTTGAAAAAGAGAGACTGTTTAAGCTGGATACACCGAATTCATCTTATGTGTGCGGTATATTTGATCCGGAAGGATTCCTGCTTCATCTGTATTACGGGAAGAAGATCGGCGATGACGATATCCGCTACATCGCACAGGTATATACATATCCTTTTTCACCGGATAAGAACAACCGGGACAGAGGTATGTTCTTAGACAGAGCATTCTTTGAATATCCGACGGAAGGAGTCGGAGACTACAGGCAGGGTTGCATAGATGCGGAGACTGTGAACGGGCACAGTGGATGCTCTCTGCATTATGTAAACCATCAGATATTAAAAGGTAAACCCGGGATAGCGGGATTGCCGGCTACATTTGACGTAATGCCCGGTGCAGTGTCGGGAGAAGAGAGCATATGTGAAACACTTATGATAACACTTAATGACGATCCGACCGGACTCACCGTTACGCTTTTTTATTCGATATTTGAGGGGGTTGATGCGATCGTAAGGAGCGTAAGGCTTGAGAACTCAGGAACATCCGACCTGTTCATTAACAAGGTGCTGTCCGCATGCATTGAACTTGAAGAAGGTAAGAGGGATGTGATCACACTTCACGGAAGCTGGGCGAGGGAACGTAATATCGAAAGGACCGCAATATCAAAGGGGATCTATTCCATTGGATCGATAAAGGGAGAAAGTTCACATCAGATGAACCCTTTCATGGCTGTCGCCGACAGAAATACGACACGGGAACAGGGTGAGATATACGGACTGAGTTTTGTATATTCGGGCAATTTTACCGCATCGGCAGAGTGTTCACAGTTTGGCTCGACCCGTGTCCTTATGGGCATAAATCCAAAGGGTTTCAGATGGAAGCTTGAGCCGGGCTATGTTTTTAACGCACCTGAGGTGATCATGGTATATTCCGCTCAGGGCATAGGGCAAATGAGCCGTACCTTCCATGACATTATGAGGGATCATCTTATAAGCGGAGCCAATATTCATAATAAATACAGGAATTCACCCAGACCCGTACTTATCAATAACTGGGAGGCCACTTACTTTGATTTTGACAGTGATAAGCTCATAGCGATAGCAAAGGAAGCGGCAAAGAACGGTATTGAAATGCTCGTCATGGATGACGGCTGGTTTGGAAAGCGCAGTTCCGATGACATGGCGCTCGGGGACTGGTATGTCAACGAAGATAAGATACGGGGAGGGCTTAAGAAACTGGTCGATGCTGTAAGAACTGCAGGACTTAAGTTCGGTATATGGATCGAGCCCGAGATGATCTCGCCGGATTCGGATCTCTACAGGGAGCATCCCGACTGGGCGATCGCGATACCGGGGAGGACCGGTACACTTATGAGAAATCAGTATGTTCTTGACTTTTCTCGTAAGGAGATAGTTGATGAGATATATTCGCGGATAAAGGCGGTGCTTTCATCCGCAGACATTTCCTATGTGAAATGGGATATGAACAGACCGCTTTCCGATATCGGAAGTTATGCTCTTGAAAGTGACAGGCAGGGGGAACTGTTCCACAGATATGTGCTCGGAGTCTATGATATTATGGGAAGACTGCTTGAGGATTTTCCGGATCTTCTGCTTGAGAACTGCTCCGGAGGCGGCGGAAGGTTTGATCCCGGAATGCTTTATTATAGTCCGCAGATATGGTGCTCCGATGATACCGATGCAATCGAGAGGCTTGCAATACAGGAGGGCACGTCAATGGTGTATCCCTTATCGACAATGGGTGCGCATGTAAGCGACTGCCCCAATCATGTGACGGGAAGAACGGTTCCGTTTGAAACAAGAGGATATGTAGCGCTTGCGGGAACCTTCGGATATGAACTCGATATAACCCGGATATCACAGGAGGAAAGGGACATGATAGCGGGACAGGTTGAGATGTATCATAAGTATAATGAACTTGTAAGAACGGGAGATCATTACAGGCTCACTTCCTACAGGGAAAATGGACTGAATGACTCGTGGATGGTGGTTTCCAAGGACAGATCAAAGGCGCTCTTAACTTATATAAAGGTGATGGCGCGCCCGTTTAAAAGAAGTGTTGTACTTAAGCTTGATGGTCTTGATCCGAATAAGGATTACAGGATAAGCTGCGATAAAGATGTATTATGCACAGATACCGGGGAACGAGGCGGCAATGGATTAACTCTGCGAGGCGACACCCTTATGAATGCGGGGATCCTGATAAACGAAGACTCATCTGATATGAAGGGCGATTTCAGAGGACTTCTCATCGATCTGACTGCTGAAGACCTTTTGGTATAGTAAAGAGTGAGGATTTGTGTTATCGTAGAAGAAATCTATTATCGGGAGGAAAAAAGATGGAAATGAAAAAGATACATACTGAAAAAGCACCGGCAGCAGTCGGACCGTATTCCCAGGCGGTTGAGGTCAACGGGATGCTCTATACATCAGGCCAGATCGCACTGGATCCGTCGACGGGGGCACTTGTGGGAAATACTATCGAGGAACAGGCAGAACAGGTAATGAAAAATCTGACCGCTATACTCGAGGAAGCCGGAGCGAAGCCGGAAAATGTTGTAAAAACCCTGTGTTTTCTTACTGATATCAATGATTTTGCGGCATTCAATGAAGTGTACTCAAGGTTTTTTACCGAAAAGCCGGCAAGATCGTGCGTGGGAGTAAGTTCTCTGCCAAAGGGAGCAATATGTGAGGTGGAAGTGATAGCTGCGCTTTGATGAAAAGAGAGCCTGTCCTGTTCAGTGTTTTTTCATATGGGCTTTGATGGCGTCGAAGGTCGTATCACTGATGTAATGCTCAACACGACAGGCGTCTTCCGATGCGGTTTTTTCATCAACACCTATATCCATAAGCAGCCGGGTAAGTACTGTATGACGCTCATATATGCGTTTTGCCAGTATTTCTCCGGCTTCTGTAAGTTTTATAAATCCGTCTTCGTCGCGTTTTACAAGGCCCTCATCCTTCAAAAGACCGATGGCCCTGCTTACGGATGGCTTTGAATATCCCAGATGATCACCGATATCTATCCCGCGGACAGCACTCGATCTCTGTGAAAGAACATATATGGTCTCAAGATACATTTCACCGGATTCCTGTAAAGTCATAGCAGTGGTCCCCCTTCGAATATCCCGTACTAAATTTGCGTTTCTGATGCATTTGTTACTATAGTAAATAGAATGATCCCATTCACTATAATAAATTACCACAAATGATGTTCCGACACAACAAAAGTTAAGTCTAATGAGTAAAATAATCAAAATTAATACGGAAAGTGACAAAAGGGGCGCATGGTATGGTATAATATTTTATTGTGAAAAATTGTGCCCGGAGGAAAAGGATATATGTATTATTCAAGCTTTGGCATATTGGGGGTGACGACCTTAACGTGACGGATGTATTTGACCGGGCAGATCAGTTGATGTATGAAGATAAACGAAAATTAAAGAAGCATAAGTGATGGAAAGTATATGATAATATTCAGAAGACAGTATGAAAATGCAGGCAGCGGAGTGAATGTTGCAGATGACGAACTTAAGGAACTCCTTGATGAAGCACAGGCTATGGTTGAACGTGCGGGCGAGGGCGTTAAGAGCGAACGGTCTCCGATAACGATAGTAGAGAAAGTCCAGATAAGTGATACGACCGCGCTTGTAAAGAAGCTGATCATTGATGTGAACAGGGATATCAAAAAGGGCAGGCCGGCAGATAAGAATAAAGAGAAGCTTAAGAATGCAGTGCTTGCTCTTAAGACGAGCATAGATAATATTTTGTGAGGACGGGAGAGGATGAACTTCCATGTCATGACGCTTTTTCCGGAGATGATAATGCAGGGGCTTAATGTGAGCATCATCGGAAGAGCGATCGAAAAGGGACTGATAAGTATAGAAGCGGTCAATATCAGGGATTATGCATTTAATAAGCATAATAAGGTAGATGACTACATTTACGGCGGAGGAGCGGGGATGCTTATGCAGGCCGAGCCCGTGTATCTGTGCTATGAAGCCATAAGGGAAAGGATAACGAGCGGCAGCAGGCCGCGAGTGGTCTATCTTACTCCGCAGGGAGAAGTGTTTACCCAGAAAAAGGCGCAGGAACTTGCAAAAGAGGATGATCTTATCCTCCTTTGCGGTCATTATGAAGGTATAGATGAGAGGGTGCTTGAGGAGATCGTGACCGACAACATTTCGATAGGTGATTATGTCCTTACAGGCGGAGAACTGCCGGCTATGATCGTTGTTGATGCGGTATCCCGGCTTATACCCGGAGTCCTTAATAATGATGTTTCAGCGGAATTTGAATCATTTCAGGATGATCTTCTGGAGTATCCGCAGTATTCGAGACCGGAAATATGGCATGGAAAAAGAGTCCCGGAGGTGCTGTTATCGGGCCATCATGCCAATGTTGAAAAATGGCGCCATGAACAGTCGGTCATAAGAACGAGGGAAAGACGTCCCGATCTGCTTGATAACAAGGAAAAGTCCTTAGATCAAAGTTATACAAGAGATACATAAAAAGATATATAAAAGGAGTGAGAACTGAAGGATGAAGATAAAGCGGGAAAGGGTGGTCCTGACCATAATGCTTCTTGGCATAATAATGATAATGTTCTCGGCTGCACTTACAACTATGTCTTATCGAAAGCTTCAGGCAGATACAGTCGTTCATGCCGGAGTGCTTAACACGACGAGTGCGGTCAGGAAGCTTGATTATGCTCTCAGTTTCGGGAAGCCGATAGATAAGTTCTACGGTCTTAAGGAGATACTTCAGGGAATAGATGATCTGTCATATGATATAAGCGGAGTCGAGGTCATTGACAATAAGGGAAATATCGTAGAGCAGGTCGGTAATTTTGATGAAAATATATACAGGAATAACCCCGATGATGAATACATCATCGAGAGGAACGGTATATATGCATTTGTCGGGTTTGAAGGTGGAGAAATCGTACTTAAACTTGACAAGAGTGTGGTGGATGCCGCTACGGATGAGTATCAGAGCTATATTTTCAGGATCGGCACGTATGTGATGCTCGGAGTTGTGATCATGGCTTTTCTTGCATGCTTCATTGGAGGAGGTAAGGAACTCAGTGTTAAGAGGATGCGCATATCCTCGATAGTGATACTTGTGATATCCCAGTTTGTTATGGGAGGCCTGTCGATGAACAGGGTCGATTCGGCATTCCGTTCTTCATTGGACAGGATCGCCGTAATGACGGCAAGATCGGTCGAGAATGATATAAATGAGGTCATAGCCAAGGGAGTAAGTTTCGGTGAACTTACAGGAGTGGAAGACTATCTGAGCGATCTTGCGCAGGATATCCCCGAACTGTCGGATATAAGGCTTTCCGGTAAAAATGTTACCGAAGACGAAATGGTGAGCAGGCAGGATATAGAGATCAATGGTGAGCAGAACAAACATGGGCTTGATATGTATTACAGCAGACAGCTCATCAATACAAAACGCAGAAATAATGTCATAGATATTCTGATCCTTGTGCTCATAGCGATCTTTATGAGCATGGAAGCGATCAAATTCCTGACCAATCATATCGAGTACAGGGATAAGCGTTCTGAAGATGAGTTGTATATACCGGGATTCAGGCTGTTTATTTTTGCGGAAGGTATAGCATTTGCCCTTGACAGCGGATTTTTCTCGGTGTTCAGCAACAAGATGTTTGATGCCATGAACCTGCCGGAATCCATGTCCTTTTTGGGAGGACTGCCAAACACCATGTATTCCGTTTCGGTGCTTATAGGACTGTTCGGCTGCGGATCCCTTATCAGCAGATTTGGCATGAAAAAGACGCTTTCCTTCGGTATAATCGCAGGTATAGTAGGATATATACTGTGTGCTTTTTCACCTAATCTGCCGTTTCTTATCGTGTCGAGATTTATCTTCGGATTCTGCGACGGTATCATAGTGAACGCGGTACGCCTGTTTGCGGCTTCACAGAAGAACAAGGAACTGCATAACAGGCTTTTGGTCGAATACATGGCCGCCATAAACTTAGGTGTCTGCTGCGGTGTTGTGATAGGAGGACTTATCGCGGACGTTGCATCCTATTCGGCCGTCTTCCTGGTAGGTGCGGCCATAGGGATACTCTGTATGTTCCTTATCTATTTTGCGCATTTTCCGAACAAACAGGAAAAAAAGGAAGGCCTTTCTTTTGCCATTGCCATGAAAGAGTTGAGATTTCCGCAGGTCAGGATATTTATGGTATTTGTAGTCATACCGTTATATATGGCCTCACTGTTTGTTGAATATACCTTCCCGCTGTTTGGAGATGAAGTGAATTTTTCAAATTCAATGGTATCCGGTCTCCTCATGGTCAACTTCATGATAATCGCATATCTTACCGATCCGATATCCGAGTGGGTAACGAAAAGACTCAGGACAAGACAGGCAATGTTCATTTATATGGTCATGCAGACGATAAGCATAGGGCTGTTTGTACTGACTTCAAGTATATGGGCAGCGATACTTGCCATAATCTTTACAAGTATCTGGGACTGCTTCGGAATGGTTGTTATAGATTCAGCATTGGATCATGTTGAAGGAACGGTCACGGAACAGAGCACACTTCTTCAGATGGTTTTCGGAAAACTGGCGATCGCCATAGGTCCCATCGCCATTACATCGCGTCTTGGAAAAGGTGCGGCCAGAGCTACGGGAGTCATAGTAGTGACACTTATGATCGGAACGGTTGTTTACGGTTTTGCGATTAAGCATTTTAACCGTAAACTTAAGGAAGCGAGAGAGGAGACGGCACATGAAAACAAGAATTAGGGTGGCAGCTGTCATTTGTTTGATAAGCGTTTTGTCAATCGTCATTTCATCGGATGTAATGGGCGCGGGTGTGAAGGAAAACGTGCCGGGAGCCGATGGCGGCATTATAAGGATCGGTTATTCCGAGAGTGAGGAATATGGCTCTTTTACTCAGCTTTTGCTTGATATCGCACTCGAACTGGTTGAGGAAGGAAGCATTGACAGATCATTTGCCGA
>JAFSZZ010000187.1 GCA_017458765.1 Lachnospiraceae bacterium
AAGCTCGGATGCAGGCTTACCGAAGTATCTGTTGGACGCCGCCTGAACTCCCAGGGTTCCCTGTCCCAAGTTGATCGTGTTCAGATAATTCTCAAGGATAGTATCCTTGTCCATTTCCTTCTCAAGCTGGACAGCGCAGTACTGCTCCTGGAACTTACGGCGGAACTTCTCTATCTTGCTTGACTCGGAAGTCCATGATGTGAATACGTTATTCTTAAGAAGCTGCTGGGTGATCGTCGAAGCACCCTGTGACAGATCGCCGGATGTAAGCGCCTTGACTCCCGCACGCATGATACCCTTGATATCTATTCCGTTATGAGTTCTGAAACGCTCATCCTCTATCGCTATGAACGCATCCTGGAGATGTTTGGGTATCTTATCTATGGTGACATAGATACGGTTGGAATTCTCGGCAATGAGCTTGGTTGTCTGATTGCCTCTTGCGTCATATACGGTTGTGGAAAAGCCTGCCGGCGATACATCTATATTGGAGATATCGGGTGCCGTATCGATAACCCCCATGTACAGGCCCACGCCCGCACACAATCCGGCTGCAGCAACGCATGCTGCCGCCAGCACCGCTGCCTTGAATATGAGCGTGCCGAAGAAATTGCCGAATTTGGGGATTGGTGACTGGAGAGCCTTACGTCTCTTCCTCACACCGATACGTCCGTAATCCACCCGATGTCCTCCGAAAGTTTCCGTTTATTATGAATAAAATCAATCTATTATATCAGATTTCCATGTTTCTGAAAAGTCCGGGTAAATTTGTATTTTACTTAGTAAGGACCTCCAGTATCCTGTTGCTTCTGGCCACGAACTTCTCCATTGCATCGGCATCAAGCGGCTGGTTTGCGATCTTGGCAAGGTCGTAGAGCTGTTCAACGATCATGGCTGTGTTGTCACCGTCCTTATTGTTCAGCACATACTGAACGAGCTTGTTGCCTGCATTTAAGATAAGGGTCTCGCCCATATCGCCCATCGGTCCCATGCCCATGCCGTTCATCGAATACATCTTCATCATATCCTGCATACGGCGGGTCTCCTCGGATACTGTAAGTATTGAGGATGTTGCTTCATTCTTAAGCTTCTCGACCTTAACTTCAAGCGACTCCTTATTAAGCACCTTCTTGAAGAGTTCGGAGAGTTCCTTCTGCTGCTCTTCGATCGTCTTCTTGTCTTCCTCTGATACTTCTTCCTTGAAATCATCGGTAAGATCGGCATCTATACGCATGAACTTAACATCTTCGTTCTTGCTCTCAAGCTGTGTAACGAAGGGCTGGTCGATATTGTGCGTAAGTATGACCGCGTCCTTGCCCTGTTCCTTAAACATCTTGATGTACTGGCTCTGCTGCTGTTCATCCGTAACATAGTAGATGGTCTTGCGCGGAGGCTTCTCACCGTTTTCATCATCACCATCGCCGTTCTCTTCCGCTGCCGCGTCTTTCTTATCATCAACAACTTCGGCTTCGACTTTTTCACCGTTTTCATCCGTTGCACTGCCCCCGGCCTCAGTGTCGGAGCCCTCCGGCTTTGAGGCATCAGAAGTTCCTTCCTTGTCTTCTGTGTCTATAGGCTTAACCTCAAGGCACTCGGGAAGGGTAACATACTTGCCCTCAAGGTTCTTGAAGAGGATGTAATCCGTCATCTTCTCGCAGAACTTATCATCCTTCAGGCAGCCGAACTTGATGAACGGACTGATATCGTCCCAGTACTTCTCGTACTCTTCCTTCTCGGTCTTGCACATTCCGGACAGCTTGTCTGCAACCTTCTTGCTGATATAATCTGAGATCTTCTTAACAAATCCGTCATTCTGGAGTGCCGATCTTGAAACATTGAGCGGAAGATCCGGACAGTCTATAACACCCTTTAAGAGCATCAGGAACTCGGGGATCACTTCCTTGATGTTATCGGCGATGAACACCTGATTGTTGTATAACTTGATGGTTCCCTCGATTGACTCGTACTCCATGTTGATCTTCGGGAAGTAAAGTATGCCCTTTAAGTTGAACGGATAATCCATGTTAAGATGTATCCAGAACAGAGGCTCCTTGTAATCCATGAATACCTTGCGGTAGAAGTCAAGATACTCCTCCCTCGTGCAGTCATTGGGATGCTTAGCCCAGAGAGGATGTGTATCATTAAGGGGAACCGGGCGCTTAACTATCTTAAGCTTCTCCTTCGCGGGAGAAACCTCGACCTTCTCCTTGGTGCCGTCTTCTTTTTCCTTCTCCTCGTACTTTGCCTCCTCGTGTATCTCCTCGACCACAACGTCCTTATCCGTCTTGTCTGCCGCGTCTATGGTCTCATACTGGGTCTCGGCGCCTTCCTTCTCGAGGAAGATCGGAACAGGCATGAATGAGCAGTACTTCTTGATTATCTCACGCGCCCTGTACTCGTTGCAGAACTCAAGGCTGTCCTCGTTAAGGAAAAGCGTGATCTCGGTACCCACTTCACTCCTGCTGCCTTCTTCTATGGTATATTCGGTCCCGCCGTCGCTCTCCCAGTGTACGGGCTTCGCGCCTTCCTTATAAGAGAGTGTGTCGATATGAACCTCATCGGCTACCATGAACGCCGAATAGAAGCCCAGGCCGAAATGTCCTATGATCTGGTCATCATTGGCCTTGTCCTTGTATTTTTCAATAAAATCAGCCGCTCCGGAAAAGGCTATCTGTGTGATATACTCCTCGACCTCTCCCTCGTCCATACCGATACCGGTATCGATGAACTTCATCGTCTTCTTCTCGGGATCCACGATGACCTTGATCTTATTCTCGAAATCATCGGGATATGAGTATTCGCCTATCATGTCAAGCTTCTTAAGCTTGGTGATGGCATCGCATCCGTTGGATATCATCTCACGAACGAAGATATCATGATCGGAATAAACCCATTTCTTGATAATAGTAAAAATGTTCTCGTTGTTGATCGACAGGTTACCCTTTTTTACTGCCATAATATTACCTTCTTTCCTGATCTTATGGATGATCATTATATTATAAGATCACCACCCGGTCCAAATACCCGGCTGTTGCTTCGGTGCGGGCGGTGACTTTTCTTCGTCATAAGATATTCTAATTGTCTTAATTTAAAAAGTCAAGAAAAAATTAGCACTCACTTAAAATGAGTGCTAATAAAGCCTTAATAAACTTTGGTGCCGTAGGATGCGCCGGTCACGGGAACGAAATATGTGTCATAGACATCGAAGAAGCTTGTCGTGGTTATCGCATTGGTCTTAGTGTAGGACACCGTATCCCATAGATCTGCATTCAGGTTCGAATTGAGCCCCTGTATGTATCCGTCATATATATTATTGAAGGCTTCCTGCTTCCTGACCTTGATTATGGCTTCGCGGTTCTTGTCCGCTTCTTCGGGATCGTAGGCGGTCACGCACTTTAGTATATGGTATCCGTATTCTGTTTCCACTATATCGCTTATCTCGCCTACCGTAAGATTGAAAGCCGCTTCTTCATACGCCGCAGGCATCATGCCGCGGCCAAAACTGTACAGGATCTGGCTGTCCTCATTTTCGGTGCTCTCGGCTATCACGTCAAAATCGGCTCCCTCGTCTATCTTCTCCTTTATCGCGCTTATCCTCTCATATGCCTCGGCCCGCTCGGCTGCGTTATATGATACCGTGCCTGTCGCGGAGGGCTTGTAGGTTTTTATAAGTATGTCCCTGACAGTTACTATCCTTGCCTCGTCATCACTGATCTGCGGATCCACCTTATCCGTTATCTCATGATAAAGCCTGTCAGCTGTTGCAAAATCATGGTACACATTATATATAGTCTCCTCATCCACGCCCATGATCTGCTTCTCCGCCTCGTTAAGGGATGCGTAATAGTCGCGGGCTGCGGATCTTACACGAAGTTCATCATCTTCGTTAAGGGTAAAATCCTGGTCCTGAGCCATTAAGTTCATCACCTTGATCTGGGCAAGACGGGCGAGGATCGTATCCTTGTACTTATCCTCAAGTGTAGTGCCTTCTATCGGTATCTGCCATATCTGCGGTCCGAAGATATCGTCATACCTGTTCTCGCTGTTGACAAGATAGACCATTACCTCCGGCACATAGCAGGACATCTTCTCGATCCTGAAGACCTCTCCCTCTTCAAAGTCCGTCGTCAGCACTATCTCGGTCTTCTTATCCTTCTTACACCCTCCCAGCAGGACTGCCGCCGAGATCATCAGCATATATATGATTGTTAGTTTACATAACCAGCGCATATCCACTACGATCCTCTGTATCCTCTTAAACACCGGATGTATCATATCCGTTCATAAAAAGATCCCGATGAACGTTTTCCATCCAGATAAATATACAATATATGCATACCACTGGCAAGATTGACGCTTAATACATTTTGAAGTAAAATATCTTATCATAACCACAATTTTCGAAAGGGGTACACTATGGCTAAAAAATTCAGGAAGTTTCTCGCATTCACCGCATTAACCGGTGCTGCCTGCGCAGCTGTATATTATGTCCTTGGGAATAAGAAGGACGTTTCTTATGATGACGACGATAACGGTTCGAGTGATTTCTTCGAGAAGAAGACGGACAGGGAATATGTTTCACTGAACGCTGACGAGCTTAAGGAAAAAGCCGGAGAGCTTAAGGAGAAGGCCGAAGATACCAAGGAAGTCATCATGAACAAACTGAACGAGGCCGCCGAGGAACTTAAGGAAAAGGCCAAGGAAGCAGCCGAAGGCGTGGGTCTTGTGAAAGACAGCGATAAGGAGACCGAAGACTTCGAGTTCGAGGACTTTGCCACGGAAGAAGACGAGAACAAATAACCGGATCCGGCGCAATATAAAAGGAAGGCATCGACGATGCCTTCCTTTATTTTGTGCGATAATATATTTATGCTTTCTTGCCTGCTGCCTGTCTCTTGAAGGTCTGAACGCCTTCAACAACAAGGATAACTGCAAGAACTGCCATTGCTATGGCAAATACGAGCTGGAAGTAGTCGCCCCATACTGCCTCACCGGAACCTATCGCACCGAACTTCTTGGTGATCGTGATCACGAGTGAAGTAAGTGTTGCGCAGAGCATGAAGATCATCGGGAAGAAGAACATCTTGTTGTTCTTGCCCACTTCACCGAGCCATGCACATACAGCCAGGAGTGCGATACCCGCAAGAAGCTGGTTGGCTGCTCCGAACAGAGCCCATATGGCAGAAAGCTTAAGTCCACCGAGAACGCATCCTACAACTACCATGAAGATGGTTCCGAACAAAGGATGTGCGAAGAGCTTGCGTATTCCCTTTGCGTCCTTCCATGTAGCCTCATCTTCATTTAAGAAAAGCTCGGTGAACATGAATCTTGAAAGCCTTGTACCCGTGTCAAGAGATGTAAGAGCGAATACCGATACAGCCAGGGTAAGAAGCGCTGCTATGGTATTGTAAACACCCGAGCCCTCAGGACCGAACATGATCGCGATACCGCCGCCGAAAGCTGCCGAAGGCGAACCGAAACCGCCGCCCGTATATTTTTCAAATACCATACCTACAGCGATAAGTGATATGATACCTAAAGCCGACTCGATAAGCATCGAACCGTAACCTATGGGCTTGGCGTCCTTCTCGTTCTTAAGCTGCTTGGATGATGTACCAGTCGATATAAGACTGTGGAAGCCCGAGCATGCACCGCAGGCAACAGTGATGAACAGTGCCGGGAACATCATTCCGATATCCGTCTTCCATCCTGTAAAAGCAGGGATGGTAAAGGAAGCATTTCCGGTAAATGCATTTGACAGGATACCGATAACCGCAAGAGCCATCATTGCATAAAGCAGGAAACTGGACAGATAGTCACGGGGCTGCAGAAGGATCCATACAGGAACCAGTGAAGCTATTACAATGTAAACACCGATAAGCACGATCCATGCAGTACGTCCCAAAACAAAACCGCAGTTAAGACCGATCACGGTAATGATGACTATACCGATTATCCCGGCTATGGAAGCGGGAAGTGTCTTAACATTCATCTTATTGGTCACATATCCATAAACTATAGCCAAAACGATGAACAGGAGTGAGATCATTGCCGTTGTCTGATTGTTGGTCGGAGAACCCGTAAATCCGAAGCCTCCTTCTTCCGTGAAGAAGGTACCCGCTACAACATTTACAAACGACGCTATAACAAGGATGAGCACAAGCAGCGCGAATATGAGGAAAAGCCTCTTCGCTCTCTTGCCCATTGTATCGTGGATGATCTCACCGAGTGACTTTCCGTCGTGTCGTATCGAAGCAAACAGGGAACCAAAATCCTGTAAACCGCCGAAGAATATGCCGCCGAGTACACACCACAGAAAGACCGGAAACCATCCGAATACAGAAGCCTGGATAGGACCGTTAATAGGACCTGCACCCGCTATTGATGAAAAATGGTGTCCCATAAGAACTGCCGGCGGAGCGGCAACATAATCGACACCGTCTTCTTTCTCGATCGCGGGAGTCTTTCTTGAGGGATCGATCCCCCACTGCTTAGCCAGCCATGAACCGTAAGTTACATAACCCACGATCAGGCATACTATAGCAGCCAGAATGATGAATAATGCAGTCATTTTTTCACTCTCCTTTTCCCTTTGTGTTTATGATCATGTCTATAACTTAGACATGACCGATGTGACGAAATCCCTAAGATCGCGTCCCCGGCGGTTTGTGAGGACGGTTTTCGAAGGGGCTTCGATCACAACCAGTCTGTAATTGGAAAAACCGTGAAAGCCCAGCATATAATTCCTGGAATGTTTAAATGAATCTATCCTGTCCCTTATATCCTGCGTCACCACATCCGACACAACTATAAGGGCAACATCCGTGTTCTTGTGATCCGCATCAGGCTTAACCCGCGCAATGCCCGTTTCCCAGGCCGCGGCGTCAAGCGAAACAAGTTCTTCAAACGTTATACGTCCGTATTTCTTAAAAAATACATGCTCATAGGAATTGACAAAAGCTATCTTCGCAGCCTTGACAAGAAAATACTGCTCTGCCTCGTTGCTTAAGTATCCCTCTGCATCAAACGGCTCCGTTACATTCTCCCGTTTGATATTATAATACCCTTTGTACGCATCAATCAATCCTTCAAACAGAATATCCGTATTCATGGTGCGCTAAACTCCACTCCGCTTACCGTTCCCTTAAGTTCCTCCATCATCATCTTCGCTGCTTTCTGTCCCGGCAGCTGAACCTCGATAAGCTCGCGCCCGTCTGCCTTCACGACAAGATATTCTATTTCAAGCTCGCCGTTGTCACAGCACATCATGGCCTGCACCCGCCTCACACGCCTGAAGATACGCTCTGCGTCCTTATAGGCTATGAAATAAACGGATAATCCCTTCTTCACAAAGAGATGCTCACTGCCGATAACCGCTACACCATAGCTTCTTGAACCCTTGTATTCCTCGCGGAGTTCCTTGTTGTTATGTAAACTGCCATCCTTAAGATCCTTAAATCTCATATCCCGTCCTACGCATCTTCCTTCTTAAGGTTCCTTAACTCTTCCTTGACCTCGATCAGATTATCCTTAAGGTGTGGATTGAG
>JAFSZZ010000188.1 GCA_017458765.1 Lachnospiraceae bacterium
ATCATCTATACTTACGGGGCAGCGTCCCTTAAGGCAGTGGCAAAAGAGCAGCATCCGGATGAAAACCGAGAGGATGTTTTTTCCGCTAAGGATATCATAAATTCGGGAACGGTCATGGCAGTCATTACAATAGTTGTATATCTTTTGGACATCAAAATGCCCGATATCATAGATTCAACGCTAAACTATATAGCCGATTGCACGACGTTTCTGTCGATGATAGTTTTAGGTGTCTCGGTGGCGCAGATGGTGCCGAAGGAAGTGTTTACAAGGTGGCGGCTGTATGTTTTTCTTATACTGAGGCAGATACTTGTTCCGGTGCTCTTCATTTTCGTTATGAAGATGTTCATCACAAATGAACTGATACTTAAAACGATAGCGGTAATGGCAGCCATGCCTGCGGCAAATATGCCGCTCATGATGGCAAAACAGTACGGCGTTAAGGAGGACATGATCTCGGCAGGGATAATCCTCACCACGCTCACATCGATAATCACGATACCTGCGGTTATGTATTTTCTGTAGAAAACGGTTTATTTAGCGGATCATTATGACGACAGTAAACAGTGAAGAAAAAAAAACAGGATACGATCCCATGCTCATAACCGACAAAGGCTCAGGCAGGAAGTATTACGGCGGTGACCAGAACTGGTACGGATCCAATACCATGGCCTTTGCGGGCTGCGGTTCGGTCGCCTGTGCGAATATGCTCCGAATGCTTGCGCACAAATATCCCTCGAAGTTTAATGATGAAGGTGTTTCGGGAGAACTAAGGGCACTTACGGATAATGTATATTACAAGGATGAGTTTACGGGACTTATGGGGAATATCTATAAGTCGATGCTCGTGCTTGAGATACCGTTTATAAGGAAGATATATGACTCTGTAAAAAGGGATAATAAAATATTTAAGATTATTCCCTCAAGCCTTGGACTTAGTCTAAACGGGTTTATAAACGGGACATTAAGATATTGTATGCGCAGGGGACTTCTGCTTCATGCTCATTCACTTCCTACGGCATTCTGTTCATACGACAGGGGACTTGAGTTTATACGCGAAGGGATTGACAGGAGTGGTTGTGTCATCATGCTCACGTCACTTAACAGGCATCCCTTAAGGCTGTATTCGGGCGATAACGGCGAGCTTACCGGAGGAAGCGATACGAAAAAGGGAGTACGATCCCATTTTATGACCATTACTGGTATCGAGGAAAATAAGGATGGTTCATCTCCCCTAATTAAGATATCGACCTGGGGACGGGCAGCTACCGTACCTTTTGATAAGTTAAACCGCTCATGGCACAGAACAAGGGCATATACAAGTTGCCTGTATTATTTTACGCCGGCAGGATCCGCTGCGGTCGTAAGGGCAGATATGCGAAAGTCGCTTCTTGTATTGGTAAAAGCGGTACTAAGGGGGATGTTCGGATGGATCCTGCCAAACTGAAGGGAATGATCATGATACGCGGTATGAAAAGGATCACAGGCATATTTTTATCGTTTCTGATATTCATGTCTCTGTCGGCCTGCGGCATATTTTCACCACACGATGATATAAGGGAAAATGATGGTCCTCAAACCGGTCTTACGGATACGGAACCGGTGATCCCGGTAATTGAGAAAACGGAAGGACCGGAAGGATCTGTATCGGAAGAAGGACCGGATGACGGAGAAGGCTATGACGGTGACATAGCGGACTATAGCGGTGACAGGTCAGATGACGGTGAACAGAAAACGGGGACAGATATGGAAACAGATGATGTTAAGAACAGTGGATTTTACATGACGGAGATTACCGATGAGATATTTGCAAGGATTTACGGTAAGTCGTTTAAGGAGGAATGCACGCTCCCGCGGGAAGATTTAAGGTATCTCCATGTACTTCACAAGGATATCTACGGCAAAGAGCATGAAGGTGAGATGATAGTAAATGTTCATATTGCGGAAGATGTCCTGGATATTTTGAAGGAACTATACGAAAATGATTATCCGATAGAGAAGATAAGGCTTGTTGACGAATATGATGCGGATGATGAGCTGTCGATGGAAGATAACAATTCATCGTGCTTTAACTTCAGGTACGTGCCGAGGACCAAGAAGATATCCAAGCACGGAATGGGTCTGGCAGTTGATATAAACACCTTCTATAACCCGTATATCACCATGGTTGACGGAAAACAGAACGTGGATCCAAAGGGCGCCGAACCCTTTGCCGACCGGGAATTGCTCTTCGATTACAAGATCGAAAAGGGCGACCTGTGTTATAACCTCTTCATCGCACACGGCTTTGAGTGGGGCGGTGAGTGGAAGAACAGTAAGGATTATCAGCATTTTGAGATACCGTCTGCAACTATACGCAGCTGGTATCCGTAAATGCCCCAAACACCTGTAAAGACTGCTTGAAATATAAATCGCGGTATGCTATACTTGCGAAGTTGCAAACGGATGTTAGCTCCTTCCCATCCGATAAATTCTCTAAATTTTTCTTAAAGAGAACGGCATAAGGATTCCGTCACACACGATGTGTGTGCCACCTCATGCCCATTCCTAAAGGAGGTACAAATGAATAAGAAGGTTTTATTTATCGCTCAGGCGGCTGTCATAGCTGCTCTCTACACGGTACTTACCGTTGTTGCCGCAGGCTTTGATCTGGCCAGCGGGATGATACAGGTAAGATTTTCCGAGGCACTTACGATCATGCCGTTCTTCACACCGGCAGCCATACCGGGACTGGCTATAGGATGTCTCTTAAGTAACATTATCACAGGCTGCATGCTCCCCGATATAATTTTCGGATCCCTGGCTACATTGCTCGGAGCAGTGGGTTCGTGGTACTTAAGGAAGAATAAGATTCTGGTAACGATACCGCCGGTAATATCCAATTGCCTTATAATACCATTTGTTTTAACATATGCATACGGGATCCCCGGGGGAATACCCTTACAGATGCTCACCGTCGGTATAGGTGAAGTGATATCCTGCATGCTCATCGGGTCGCTGCTCTTAAGGGCGCTTTTACCCGTGAGGAATCAGATGTCGCTTGAGGATTCGTTCAATAGAAATGAGATAAATGAGGAGGAAGCTTATGGTCAGATTAGCGGAAGGCGGAGCCTATTTAGTAAAAGGTAATACGATCATTCCCGACAAGGATAATGCTGCTGCGGCGGTCGCTCAGGCAGCAGGCAGGGAAGTGAGTAAGGAAGAGGCATTAAAGAACACGATAGCTTACGGTATCTTAAAGGAGCATAATACATCGGGTACAATGGATAAGCTTAAGATAAGGTTCGATAAGCTTACTTCCCATGACATAACATTTGTCGGTATCATCCAGACGGCCCGTGCTTCGGGACTTGAGAAGTTCCCCATGCCTTACGTTCTTACGAACTGCCATAACAGCTTATGTGCGGTCGGAGGCACGATAAATGAGGATGACCACATGTTTGGATTATCCTGTGCGAAGAAATACGGCGGAGTCTATGTTCCGCCTCATCAGGCCGTCATCCATCAGTTTGCGCGTGAGATGCTCGCAGGCTGCGGGAAGATGATCTTAGGTTCCGATTCTCATACAAGGTACGGTGCTCTTGGTACCATGGCAGTGGGAGAAGGCGGTCCGGAGCTTGTAAAACAGCTCCTTAACAGGACTTACGATATAGACAGACCGGGAGTTGTGGCTGTATATCTGACAGGTTCACCGATCCCCGGAGTGGGACCTCAGGACGTTGCGCTTGCCATTATCGGAGCGGTATTTAAAAACGGATATGTTAAAAACAAGGTAATGGAGTTCGTCGGACCGGGAGTTTCTTCGTTAAGTGCGGACTTCAGGATCGGCGTCGACGTTATGACCACAGAGACCACATGTTTATCTTCCGTCTGGAGAACGGATGAGCAGATAGAAGAATTCTACGAGATCCATGGCAGGAAGGAAGAATATAAGGAGCTTGATCCCGGAGATGTGGCATATTACGACGGACTTATAGAGATCGACTTAAGCACTGTAAGGCCGATGATCGCGATGCCCTTCCATCCTTCAAATACATATACGATCGATGAGCTTAACGCAAATCTTACGGATATCCTTGATGATGTCGAGAAGAAGGCGCTTATAAGCCTTGACGGACAGGTTGAATACACGCTTAAGAACAAGGTGCGCGACGGAAAACTGTATGTGGATCAGGGAATAATCGCAGGCTGCGCGGGCGGCGGATTTGAAAATATCTGTGCTGCTGCCGATATACTTGAGGGATCGAGCATAGGTTCCGATGAATTCACCTTAAGTGTTTATCCCGCTTCAATGCCTGTTTACATGGAACTTATCAAAAACGGATGCGCGGCGAAGATACTTGAAACGGGTGCCGTGCTTAAGACTGCTTTCTGCGGACCGTGCTTCGGTGCCGGCGATACGCCTGCAAACAATGCATTTTCAATAAGGCATTCGACACGTAACTTCCCGAACCGTGAGGGCTCAAAACTCCAGAACGGTCAGATATCATCGGTTGCCCTTATGGATGCAAGGTCCATTGCGGCTACGGCTGCCAACAAGGGTTATCTTACCGGAGCCGATAAGTTTATCGAGGAAGGTACACTTAAGAAGTATAAGTATCATTTTGACAAGACCATATATGAAAACAGGGTGTTTGATTCCAAGGGAGTGGCAGATCCGAATGAGGAGATCAAATTCGGTCCCAATATCAAGGACTGGCCGAAGATGAGCGCGCTGCCCGAGAATCTGGTATTAAGATGTGTATCCGAGATACATGATCCCGTTACCACGACGGATGAGCTGATACCTTCGGGCGAGACTTCTTCCTTCCGTTCAAATCCTTTGGGACTTGCTGAGTTCACGCTTTCAAGGAAGGATCCCAATTATGTCGGGCTTGCCAAGGAGATAAAGAAGGCCGAGGATGCAAGGATAAGCGGCGGCCATCCCTGTGAGGCTAATCCCGATGTCAAGGGTGTGATGGATACCGTTAAGAAGACATTCCCCGATGCAAATAAGGAGAACACGGGATTCGGAAGTACGATCTTTGCGGTAAAGCCGGGCGACGGATCTGCGCGTGAGCAGGCGGCATCCTGTCAGAAGGTGCTTGGCGGCTGGGCGAATATCGCAAATGAATATGCTACCAAGAGATACCGCTCTAACCTCATAAACTGGGGCATGCTTCCCTTCCTTATAAAAGAAGGGGATCTGCCGTTTAAGAATAAGGATTACCTCTTCTTCCCGGGTATCAGGAAGGCAGTTGAGGAAAAGGCTGAAGAGATAAAGGGTTATGTTGTGGGTGATGAACTTAAGGAATTCACCGTGCGTCTCGGAGATCTTACGGATGATGAGCGCGAGATAATCCTCAAGGGTTGCCTGATCAACTACTACGCAGCCAAATAAAGCGTAAAAATAATAAAGAGTAAAAGTGTACAGCCACCGGAATAAAACCCGGTGGCTGTTGATATATAAAGCATTATGACAGTCCATATCATAAGGGGTACCATCCCCCGTCTTAACTGGCAACATCGAGATGCTGCACGGTACCGGCTCGTCCGTTCTCGAACAGGAACATACCGGTCTTGCGGATGACCGCGTTGACGGAATTATCGATGCTGTTATTGAGCGAGTAGTTTGTGGATACGTTGCCCAGATATATGGCGCCCACGCCCTTCTCCGATAATCCGTAGAGGGAAGAGCTTCCGTCCTCGTTTAATGAGTAGATAAGAAGCTTGTCCCATATCTCATCGGCTTCGTCAATCCATCCGTTGCCGTCCGAATCATAGGCAGCCAGATCCTTAAAGCCGTCTCCCGAAGCGGTACCGAACAGCTCGCTTCCGTCGTTTACCGTACCGTCTCCGTTCTTATCAAGGGCTAAGAAACCGCTGCCCTTATTTAACATTGAGATATTGTCCTTAACACCGTCCGAATCAATGTCGAACAAAAACTTCTGATCCGATACGCTTGCAATATCGGTATCAAGATTGATAACAAGAGGATCACACAGTTTGCTTATATCAAGTGTATGCTCCTTCTCATAGTACTGCTCAAAACTCCTGCTCATACTGAAACTTAAGTCAAATTCTATTTCCCTGCCGTCGGCTGTGACAGCCTTGCCGGTGGTACTGTAACTTACTTCTTCTGATTCATAGAAATAGTGAGCCTCGTACATTGACAGCCCCTTTGATACTGGTGTACCGAAGCTGCCCGCACCGGATGATACCGTGTTCTTCTTATCACCTGTGTATCTTACATTTGAACACTCATCATCATCGATGCTTCCGCCGAATAAAAGCCTTATCAGGAAATTTATGCATTCGGTCCTGATGCGGTCCATTGCGCTCTCTTCATAGTGATTAGCAGAGATCCTGGATGTCCGCATATTTTCGAAACGCTTCATCAGGTTATCCATAGAATCCCTGAAGCTTCCTGTTGTTGGTCTGCTGTTGCTGTTGTTTACGGTATCCGTATCCGACAGAGATCTCGGCCGGCCTATTGCGGCGCTGTACGCGTCCATGCGTATCGCGGAATAATTCCTGACGGATTCCATTCCTACATTACTGTTGGAAATGATCAATAATTATCCCCCTTTACGGTTTATTTAATTGTTGTATGGTTCAATCCGGCCGTGATTGAAATGATTAATCTGATAATTATATCGGAAAAAAAATGAGAAAGATTAGTCTTCTTCAAGAACCTGGAATTCCATGTAGTCAAAATCAACGGAATCGATGAAGTTATCCCTGCCGAATCTGCATTTTGAATGGCGCTTGAAATCTTCAACCGTGGCATCGAGCCAGATGGGACGGCTTAAGTCGAATTCCAGGCAGATCTTATCGATCGCATCGAATATCTTATGGGTACGTGTATCCTCATCATAATTTTCGATGACAGTGTCTTTAAGTATGCGGTTGTCGTACATAAGCTTCGCCCAGATACGCATGGTAAACTCCTTTTTGCCGACGGATCGTTTTGCATGTGACAAATATGGTAAGATCAGCCATGTGCAAAATATACAAAAACATCAGAAAATGACCATAGATTTAGGTAAACTTAGTGCAAATTCATACAAACTATGGTATACTAAAGCGGTGAGATAGTAAAGAGAAATTTCACGGGAAGGAATTATCAAGTGGAGTATAAACTTGACGAGAATAACCAGGTTGCCGACTGGCAGACGATGATCCTGCTGTATAATTCGGCACTTAAGGAGATAGGGACCAAGCTGGAGATACTTAATGACGAGTTCCAGCATATTCATCAGTATAATCCCATTGAGCATATCAAGTCGCGTGTCAAGACATCGGAGAGCATAGTAAGGAAGCTTAAGAGACGCGGCTATGAGTCTACCCTTGAAAACATGCAGAAGTATATAAATGATATTGCCGGAATAAGGGTGATATGTTCATTTACGTCGGATATCTACAGGGTTGCGGACATGCTTGCCAACCAGAGCGACGTTAAGGTACTTTCGATAAAGGATTATATCAAGAATCCGAAGGACAGCGGCTATAAGAGCTACCATATGATAGTCAGTGTGCCGATATACTTATCCGACAGCGTGATAGATACGAAGGTCGAAGTGCAGATAAGGACGGTCGCGATGGATTTCTGGGCGAGCCTCGAGCATAAGATGAACTACAAGTTCGATATGAATGCGCCCGAGGAGATCAAGCAGGAGTTGTATGAGTGCGCACAGATGGTGTCGGCACTTGATGACAGGATGCTGCAGCTTAATGAAGAGATACGCGAGGCGAAGAAACTGGAGGAATTGAAGTCATAGTATTTTTCCTCAAAATGAGGAGTGCCCAGGTGGATGAGAATCACCTGGGCAATATTATGAAAAAATTTATCAACTTCCTTCTCTCTGTCTGATGATATATTACCAATATTTTATGAACATATTATGAACAAATCTTTAACAGATGGTTAAATAGCACAAAATATAATCCCAAAATCATAAAAAACAAAACAAATTGCACAAAACAAGCGCTTCTTGTTTTTAAATAAGAAAAATGGTAAAATACTATGGATTATGGACTTTTATGCGCTTTTGTACGTTCCGGCAGGGCCTGATCGTACGGGGCGGAAAATCTAGGATGATAAGATACGGGAGAGGATATTATGGAAAGCTTCAGCAGGTTTGCAAGTAAACTGGGAAGGGATTTAAACATAAACAAGGGGACTGCGGGCAGCAGGGAAGGGTATGAGCGGACAAGGCTTGACAGGGATTATGACAGAAGAAAGCCTACGTCGGGCAATGTGAGCATCGAACAGGTAAAGGATGCAGTCAGTGACTGCAACGAGAAGCAGCTCGATGTGATACAGGACTTCTTATATGATGAGCGTGCGAACAGGGACAGTTCGGATAAGGAGATACTTCGTGCGGTAGATTCAAATGCCAAGCTGCTTAATAAGAATTACCGCCTGTTAAACGACATAAGGGATGACCTTGACAGTGACGAGAAGCTCGATTTCAAGAGCCTGTCTGAGGCAAACAAGGATGAGATACTTGAGGCGGTATTCTCAAATAACGATATATTGAAGCTCTTAAAGGAAAAACTCGTTGATAAGAAAGCCGAGGAAGCCAAGGATAAGGAAGACAATATCTTTGACAAGGCGGCGGCCGAAAAGGCATTTATCGATATGGAGGATCATGTACATAAGGAAGCAATCAAGTGCTACCGTAACGTACAGGAGGTCATAACGGAACAGGATGCACAGACCTTCGGCAAGCTTAACAGGGGACTTAATATTTTAAAGGCACTCATAGCCGTAACACTGGTATTCGGGATCGCCAATCTTGCATTTATCGTCTGCTGGTTCTTCCGCATCATACCGTAAGTATAGTAAACGAAATAAATAATTTCGTTCACTTTATCTTAAATGAGGGGACAGAAGAAGGGGTAACGGAGCATTTTAAGGGGATATGCTGACAAGATATGCCAGATTAATCAAATATTTTCACATAGCTACAATGCTCGGGGTTGCGATGATATCCTTCATCGTTGACTTCGGTTCGGTGGGCAAGGTTAAGGAGACAGGCAACAGGGTGACCATCTTCGTGAACGGCAGCGCAGTGGGCGTTGTGAGCGAATCCGCGGATGTAGAGAGGATGATCATCGAGGCACGAAAGCGGATAGCCCGTCAGACAGACGAACTTGTTCTCATAAACTGTGACATAAGGACCAATCTTAAGACGGATGTGTTCAATCCGATAGATGATGACGAGACTGTCATAAACAATATATGCAAGGTGTTCTCCGATAACGTGTTTAAGACCAAGGAGCCTGTGTATGAGGTCAAGATCAATGAGTTCACGGTAAACTTAAGGACTGCCGAAGAAGTACACCAGCTTCTCATAAGGTCGAAGCACCCGTACGACGATGCGGATGAATTTCACGTTGACTTAGTGCTTGATCCGACAAGGGAACTTAACGTGCTCACTGCCTCGGTCGTAAGGACGGAGGAATTCTATGCACAGGATGAGGGTTTCTCACTTCCGCAGGCGGGAGTTTTTGCGAAGGTAGATAAGATCTTCGGGGAGGCGTTAAAGCAGGATGTGTCACAGTTCCATTTCGGTATCAAGGAACTTGATTTCGGCGAGAATGTTGAGATCGTACAGGCCTACGCCGATCCGGATGAGATAAGGACTCTGGAAGAAGCGATAGATCTCGTGACCAAGGAGCAGGAGAAGAGCAAGATATACGAGGTCGTGGCAGGCGATTCGCTGTCAGTCATAGCGGATAAGAACAATACGACGATAGAGAACCTGATAGCACTGAACCCCGAGACGATACCAAGCACCAAGGCGCTCATAAGACCGGGTGACGAGATAAAGGTCAATTCGCCCGAGCCTGAGCTGTCGGTTGTGCGTATAGAGGAAAAATACTACGAAGAGACTTACAATAAGCCCGTAGAATATATAGATAACGATAACTGGTTCACTAACGAGAGCAAGGTCTTACGTGAACCGGTCGACGGTTTCCGCAAGGTTGTTGCTGACGTTACATACCGCAATGACAGCGAGGAATCAAGGGAAATCATATACGAAGATGTCGTGATCGATGCCGTTGCAAAGCTGGTGGAACGCGGAACGAAGGTACCGCCTACTTATATCAAGCCTATTTCGGGCGGAAGGATGTCTTCGGGATTCGGAAAACGTAAGGCACCGAAGAAGGGAGCTTCTACTTTCCATAAGGGTATCGACTGGGCTACACCTGTCGGAACCGCGGTTTATGCTTCGTGCGGCGGAACCGTCGTGACTGCCGGATGGGGAAGAGGATACGGTAATGTCGTGATGATACAGCATCCCGACGGCAAGCAGACCAGATACGGTCACTTAAGCAAGATCCTTGTAAAGAACGGACAGACGGTAAGCCAGGGCCAGAAGATCGCACTGTCGGGTAATACCGGTGTAAGTACGGGACCGCATCTGCACTTTGAGATACTTGTAGGCGGCGGTCAGGTGAACCCGCTTAAGTATCTGCAGTGATCAATATGAAACGGTACTGTGGGACTTTTTGGTGGAACATATACAAATGTGTTTTTGCCAAAAACCATGTCAAGTAAAATGATATATAAAATATTCGGGTGACTGTTGTAACAAATTCGTAATATTTAACAGAAAATGAGTTCGGATTTACAACAATTATCCATAGGGTTATAATAATCTACATATTTATAACAGTACACTCAGAGGAAATATAGTGGAACAATATGTTATCAGGGGCGGTAACGCTCTGGTCGGAGAGGTCGAGATAGGCGGAGCCAAGAATGCAGCACTTGCGATCTTAGCTACAGCGGTCATGACCGATGATACGGTAATAATAGAGAACCTGCCCGATGTAAGGGATACGAACGTCCTTATCAAGGCAATGGAGAGCATCGGCGTTATTGTCGAGCATCTTGACCGCCATACTGTTAAGATCAATGCTTCCATGATAACGGAATATACGATCGATGCTTCATATATAAAGAAGATACGTGCATCCTATTATATGCTCGGAGCTCTGCTCGGAAAATACAGGAGTGCGGAGGTGGCGCTTCCCGGAGGCTGTAATATAGGAAGCCGTCCGATCGACCAGCATATCAAGGGCTTCAGAGCACTCGGAGCGGAAGTAAGGATCGCAAGGGGTCTTATAACAGCCGAGGCCGAGAAGCTTACCGGAAACCATATATATCTTGATGTCGTTACCGTAGGAGCCACCATAAACATCATGATGGCTGCCGCTCTTGCGGAAGGCAAGACTATAATCGAGAATGCGGCAAAGGAACCTCATGTTGTTGACGTGGCCAACTTCCTTAACAGCATGGGAGCAAACATCAAGGGTGCAGGTACCGATGTTATAAGGATAAAGGGCGTGGAGAAGCTCCACGGTACTACATATTCGATAATACCCGATCAGATAGAGGCCGGAACCTATATGTTCGCGGCAGCGATCACAAAGGGTGACATCACTATAAAGAATATAATTCCCAAGCATCTGGAATCCATAACCGCAAAGCTCATAGAGATGGGCTGCGAGGTAGAGGAGTTTGATGACGAATTAAGGGTGGTATCGTCAAGACCGCTCAAACATACGCATGTAAAGACACTTCCGTATCCCGGATTCCCGACGGATATGCAGCCCCAGATAGCTGCGGCTTTATCGATATCGGACGGGACCTGTGTAGTTACGGAGAGCATCTTTGAGAACAGGTTCAGATATGTTGACGAACTGCTCAAGATGGGAGCCAATATAAAGGTAGAAGGAAACACTGCGATAGTTGAGGGTGTGAGCAAGCTGACAGGAGCACCGATAACCGCACCGGATCTTAGGGCCGGAGCAGCGCTTGTAATGGCAGCGCTTGCGGCGGACGGAGTATCGACCGTGGATGATATATACTATATAGAAAGAGGATATGAGGATTTTCCCGAGAAGCTCCAGAGCTTAGGGGCTCAGATCGAAAAGGTCAATACTGACAGGGAAGTACAGAAGTTCAGATTAAAGACAGGATAATACTGCTCATGCCCGATATGGTATGAGAGCCCGCCGGCTTTGAGGCATAAAAAGAATCCGTAAGGATTCTTTCATTTTTTATACGAAAGTCTCTATATAGACATCCGGCTCCTTTGACAGGTCGATGAACTTATTACGGCACTGTATCATGGGCCGCGACAGGGCATTCTTGTTCATGAAGACTACCTCGCCCTCCATGCCGTTGTTCAGGCGGACACGGTTCTTTATGTAGGTGGATGCTATATGCTCAAGGAAGACCAGGATGAACTTGCTGTCGTATTTGTTCAGGCCCTCGGTCTCGAATATGCCGATGACCTTGAACGGACATAAGGGTCCGCGGTAGACACGGGCTGCGGTCATCGCATCATATACATCCGCTATAGCGACTATCTTGGCATATTTATTTATCTTATCTCCGGTAAGTCCCAGAGGATAACCGGTCCCGTCGCATCTCTCATGATGCATGAGAGCAGATTCCTTGATATCGTCGTTTATGTAATCGTAATTCTTAAGTATATTATAGCCCTGAAGGGTGTGCGTCTTGACTATGTTATATTCATTGGGCGTGAGCTTGTCGGGCTTGCGGATGATGTTATCCGGTACCACAAGCTTGCCTATATCGTGCAAAAGCCCGCAGAGCGTAAGCTTCTCGACCTCGGAAGGAGGGAGCTTGAGCCATCTTGCGAAGACATTGCATATGAGTCCCACGTTAATGGAATGTGCATAGGTAAGATCGTCATACTGCCGCATATTGTGGAGCATGTCGAAGATGGATATGGAGGAAGACTGGGTCGCCATGAGGTTGGATATATGGCTGCACAGTTCCTCGGTGTTTATCGGCGCGCGTTCATCGACTATCGATCTTAAGTTCTGTTTGAACTCCTCGGTCGTTGCGATGAAGCTTTTCTCGAATTCCTTGAATTCCTTGCTGGCCTTGATCCTCTCGGAAAAAGAGGGCAGGTCAAACGGACTGATATCATCGGCATGCGATACGGGTTCGTCCTGTATCCTTACCGCAAGAACCGAATAGAATTCAAGACGCGTGATTATCTTATCCGTAAGTTCCGTATTATTTGGAACTATCATCTGGTTATTGTAGGAATAAACATCCTCGGCGGTGATCATTCCCGGAACCAGTTCAGAGGTCCTTACACGTTTCATTCTGCTGTCCTTGTATAGATAATACGGCATTTCTGCCTTAAATGATCGCACAGATTACCAAAATAAGTATAAAAATATTCACAAAAAAAGTCAATGAATAAATACCTTGACGGCACTGTATAAAAATAGTATGCTCTTATAGATAAGAAAATTGCATATTGTTTTGAATCTCTTATTCAGAGTGGTGGAGATACATAGGATCTGTGAAGCCACGGCAACCCCGTAAGGAAGGTGCCAACCTGAGCGAGTAATCGAGCAATAAGAGGATTTGATTATCAGTTAACTGTCAGGTCCGCTTATGTAAGCGGATTTTTTTGTGGAACACTTTGCGAGGTAATGTCGAGCTTAGTGTGAACAACTCATCGACCCTTAGCGAGATACTATCGAGCTTAGTTAAGATGAGACTTCAGAAAGGAGAAACTATATGGAGAAATACTTATTTACTTCGGAATCGGTAACTGAAGGACATCCCGACAAGGTCTGCGATGCCATATCGGATGCGATCCTGGATTCCTGCATGGAGCAGGATCCGATGAGCCGTGTTGCCTGCGAGACGGCTTGCTGCACGGGTTTCGTTCTTATCACAGGTGAGATCACCACAAATGCATACGTTGATATGCAGAAGGTAGTAAGGGATACCGTTAAGGAGATCGGATACACGAAGTCGGAATACGGCTTTGACGGCAATACCTGTGCGGTATTTGTTGCGATCGATGAGCAGTCGAGCGATATAGCGATGGGCGTTGACAAGGCACTTGAGGCAAAACAGGGATCGCTTACGGATGATCTTGATACAGGTGCCGGCGACCAGGGCATGATGTTCGGTTTTGCCACAAATGAGACGGAAGAGTATATGCCTTATCCCATCTCACTTGCCCACAAGCTTGCAAAGAAGCTTACGGAAGTGCGCAAAAACGGCACTCTTAAGTATTTAAGGCCCGACGGAAAGAGCCAGGTTTCTGTTGAATATGATGAGAACGGCAAGCCGTTAAGGCTTGAGGCAGTCGTTCTTTCGACACAGCATGATGATGATGTTACCCAGGAGCAGATACATGAGGATATCAAGAAGTATGTTTTCGATCCCGTACTTCCTAAGGAGCTCATCGACGACAAGACAAAGTTCTTCATCAATCCCACGGGACGTTTCGTTATAGGCGGACCTCACGGAGATGCGGGACTTACAGGACGTAAGATAATAGTTGACACCTACGGCGGATATGCGCGCCACGGCGGCGGTGCCTTCTCGGGCAAGGACTGCACGAAGGTTGACCGTTCGGCTGCTTATGCTGCAAGATATGTTGCTAAGAACATCGTGGCAGCAGGCCTTGCCGACAAGTGCGAGATCCAGCTTTCTTACGCTATCGGTGTTGCACAGCCCACTTCGATAATGATCGATACCTTCGGAACGGGCAAGCTTTCGGACGATAAGCTTGTTGAGATAGTCCGCGAGAACTTCGATCTGCGTCCCGCAGGCATAATAAAGATGCTCAACCTCCGCCGTCCGATCTACAAGCAGACAGCTGCTTACGGACATTTCGGACGTAACGATCTTGACCTTCCCTGGGAGGCACTTGACAAGGTTGATGCACTTAAGAAGTATCTGTGATCTATATGTAAGGGTTTAGTAAAAGGGTCCCGTTTAAACGGGACCCTTTTTTATAGATTATCAGATATTCGGTAGATCATTTCATATTTACTGTTAATAAATTCTGTATCCCGAAATACAACGTGCCAGAATCCCACGTTATGATGGCTCTCGTCCATAAACATGTCTGCAGGGAAGTTCTCTTCATCCGCACCGGAAAAGCGGATGTTTTCTTCTCCCTCCGTATCTTTCCAGCTTCCGAGGAAGTTATAGCCTGTTATTTCACGGTCCGGAGACCGGTAATGCTTAAGTTTACCGTAGAACAGTTCTCTTTTATCCACCGGGACGCGTTTTGCCCGCTCGTCATTTGTAAAATACTCCGGTGTATAATATGCTCTGATGGCAGATCTTGTGTCAAAATTCTGGAAAATATATGCATAGAGAGTAGGTGTCATATCTCTGGCGCATTCATGATACTCATATTCAAGCATGGGAGTATCACCTGTCAGATCGTAATCCTTTACTATTACCACATCATCAAATGCATATCCGGCCACTGCACCTGCATAGGTATATTCACGCTTAACCTGTCCGTTCCTTGAGTAATTTCTCTGTCTGAGTATATTGTAACTCCGGCTTCTTCCCTGATTCCAGGTAAAGCCGTTATCCCGATAATACTCCCAAAGTGATGGATTATATACAGCTACACTTTCAATCTCCAGCTGACCGGAATCGTTATCATAATATCTCTTGAAGTGGCATACCTGTACCGACGGCTGTCCTTCCGGATCATCATAGTCATTTGCTGTGTCTATTGATGAAATGGAAAAGCCGTTTCCGCCCGGTACACCTTCCGCCCGATTGCTTAACGGTGTATTTACACTTCCTCCGTACTCATATTCCTCATAGATGTGCACTCTGATATTTGCAGGATCATAGCCCGGTTGTTTTGCTGCATCTTCAAAAGCATCCGGATCGGAATAATCGGTGCGACGCCAGGTTTTTTCATATATGCATCCCTGTCTGGAATCGGGGATCCTGTCTTTGTTCCTGTCAGGTACAGGAGAAGTGAAATAGAGTTCCTCGCCTTTTACTCCATACTCGAAGGATTCATACAATCCGATCATATTTCCCTCCGAATCGAGGGTACAGTGTATTCCGTAATAATCTTCCCTGATCAGATCCGGATCTCCGCAGCTCCAATAATCAGTGTATCCTCTTCTGCTGTTATATTCCGCAGTCAGGGGGGCTGTGAAAGCAGCTTCAGCTATCTCAAGGCTGCCTCCTGACAGTGCACTCAGGGTTGCCGCTGAATCATCCGTCGAAGTCAGGAAGGCTTCCTCGATCTGCTCATATGTTTCATAGGTTCCGTAGGAAGAGATGTCGTAGGTTTTATGAGCATATGCCGTAAGCATAAGGACGGCTTTTTCCCGGTCTGTTGTGTCTTCCGGATATTCCAGTTTTATCAGATCCGTTACAATGTTCTGTTCATTTACTTCAAAACCGTCATATTTACGGAAGCAGGGTTCCTCATAAGCTGTAATGGTCGCAAGCTCTGCCGCAGAGTTTACGGTTGTTATGACGATATTGCTCATACTTTCGGCAAAATCGGTTCTTTTTACGGTTCCTTTTGTAACTTTACCATTATCGGGATGCAGAATGACTGCAGACGAATCCTCATCAGAAATAAGTGCAAGTTCCGCGCCCTTCGGATATGTGCAGAATCCACCGTCCATCAGCACGCTGCCGCCGCATACATCGATGATCTGATGAGCTTTCCTTATCTGTGTGATCTCAGAAAGGAGTCCGGTGTTATTAAGGTCTTTCTGTTCCTGCTTCATCGAGAAGACGGTCTTTATCGCTGTTTCTGCAGAGGCAGCCGTTTTTGCAATGTCTCCCGCATGAAGTGCATAGGATCTGATCTGCTCATTGTCTTTCGCAAGTTGATAAAGCACAGCGGCAGAAATCTGCAGCTTTTTGTATGCACTTTTCATTTTGTCCAGCCGGTCAGCGGCTTCCGAAAGAGCATCATCGTTAACGGAAATCGCATCATAGCGTGACATCTCTGAGGTTTTTGTCTCCTTTCTGATCATAGTCACAGTCACACCATCTTCATTCACTTCATCGGATACAACATTTTCCTCATATTCTACAGAAATGGTCTCACTGCAAAGATCCTCAAGGTTATCAAGTGCTTCCTCCGCAAGTATCAGATCTTTAGTAACTGCCTTCAGGGCTGTGGCTGTGCCTGCCGGTAAGGCAGGGATGATCTCATGGCTCTCCGTTATCTCTATCTCGTCATCTTCTATGGTACGGGTGAGGACCAAAGCATCACAAACCGGGGCAAGGGTTGTTTTATCAACGGCAATAACCCTGAAGTCAAACAGGTCGCTCCCGGAAAAGGCGTCAAACGTGACCTGTCCGGGTCTGTCTATGGTTTTGAACCTTCTTTCAACCGTTTGTCCGCCTGAAAAAGCGTCGGCGATCAGACCGATGGTATGATCGGCATCGTTTCCCTCGATCGTGACAGTAAGACACTTGTTCCGGTCGAAAAATCTGTCGGGAGCTTTTAAGGTAATAGTCCCGGACGCTCTGACTTTGTAACAGAACACGGTAAGAAGGATCACAGGGAGCACCGCGGCATATAAACAGGTCTTGATGATTCTTTTTGTATGAATGATCTCTTTGATATACTTCATAATATGCTCTCCTCCTTTACTTTATTACCGTGATATAAACGGTATCTTTCAGTTTTCCACAGGTAACGGTAACTTTCGCGTAGCCGCCTTTTTCCGGTTTTGTCAGGCTTGAGGCGAAGATCATACCGTTTTTGATACTCACCCCTCCCTGTGCCTGTATCTTTACATTGGAAGTATCCGTTGTATCATAAGGAGTAAGCAACGCTTCTATCGTTCCGCGGGAACCTTTGCGCATGGTAAGGATCTTTACATCGTCTTCTGATGGCACATAGGTCCTTGTTTTCTTATCATATACATTGATGGGGCCGTTTTCTATTTTCAGGGTTCCGCTTACGGCCGAAACAGCCGTCGCAGGACGTGTGACCGTAATTTTGCAGTTTTGAATATTCACAGCAGTATTTTCCTTATTCCTGCTCTTTACGATAATATATGCCGTCCCCGGATTGTTAGCCCTGATCGTTATCCTTGCCGTTCCTTTTTTACCGTTTTTGTCCGTCTTTACCGGATCGGTACTTTTCACTACACTGACCACGTCTGCGTTTGTTGATTCGCACTCGATAACGTAATTTTTCTCTACGTCATCAGTCTTCAGTTTTGAAGAAATCGTCAGTTCAAGGTCATATGTGTTATTTCCTTCCGTGGTAACCATTTTTAGGTTTTTCTTTTTCGGAGAAAGCGTATGTGTCTTGTCCATGCCGGCTGTTTTTTCAGGGATGATGGGATGCACGTAAACCGGTACCATTGCGGTCAGGTCCTCGTTTTTTATCTTTCCGGTTACGGGATCGATGATACTTTTCTTTACCGTAGCGGAAACAAGGACCGGATTATAATTCGGTTCTCTGGTTTCCCTGGCAGTTATCACACCGTTTTTGATCGTGAGATATTTATTGTCCTTTTTATATACGATATTGCCTTTTTTATCTCTGGGATAGTCCCAGTTGCCATATCTGTCCTTAACTTCTACAGGCCAGGACCAGACATTCCATGTCACATTCTTCGCATCCGTACTGTCGCAGGGATACATTTGTGCATGAAGGGACATGATTTCACCGGATTTTATCAAGATGGTCTCTTCGGGCTTCTTATTCCATCCTTCATAAAATGTTGTCTTCCCGAAAGCATCCGGTCTGGATATGCCGTTCGCATCAAGGATCACCAGTTTTTCCGTAGGACTTATTACGCTGACCTTGCATGTAGTCTTTTTATTCCCGCAATACGCAGTGACCACGGTTTCTCCGGCATCATTTCCGTAAAAATTCCCATATCGGTCAACTGTCACAATGTTCTTATTTCCCGTAACATAGGTAACCGGAGGGAGTGCATCAGCCTGAATACCTTTTGCAGGAGCAGACGTGGCGGAATTATTTACATATTTTCCCTTTTCTATTGTCAGTGAAGTTTTATTATAGGCAAGTTTAGAGAGTTTTGTGTTCCGGTCTCTGTCTGAAGGCTCTTCCTCACCGCTTTCTGCTTCAAGAACCTTCTTTTCGATCAGTTGCACGATAACATCGCTGTCACCCATTACAAAAGAAGTCTGTGGATTGTTCTCATCCTCAGGAACAGCACCTGTTACGATCCACCGTATAAATTCATAATCATCATAAGATGTCTTCCCGCTGTAATAGTTCCGCTTCCACCGGATAAGGATCTTATCACCATAACAGGCCGATCCGACAGAAGTTCCGCCGGAATATGAATAGGCTTCCGCCTGATTTTGTACCAGGATCCTGTGGTGTTGCAGAGGCTTTGGAGCAGGTCTGTCGGGACCTTTTATCGTGACCCGGAAACCCGGCACGGGAAATGCCTCAGCCCATGCGGCACCGGTTTTTCCTTCGATCGTGTCTGTAAGAACGGTAACATTTGCGTTAAAGAAAAGCTCATCGTCCGTTTCGATATGAAAAGCGTCGGTGCTGCCAGACTGTATCCATTCAAGCTTCACGGGGACAGAAATGACCGACTCGCCTTTTCCGTCCGCATCAGGTGCGGCAGTCTGTAATCTCAGATATGCGTTTTTTGGCAGGATTTCCTTAATCTCATCTATACTTTTGTCTTTGTTCAGTTTATACTCTGACCTGCAATAAGTCGTACAGCTGCTGTCACTGTAATAGGATCCGGACGAATTTCCAAGCCATACTTCGGTTTCTTCGCTGATAAATCCGGTAATGTAACACTTATTTTCATTGCCGTCACCTATATATAAGGTACTGTTTTCCCTAATGGCATTTTGTGGGATCGTAAAAGTAAGAGATGTGGTTTCCGCTTTTTTCTGATCAATATATTTTAAGTTTTCGTTAAGTTTATCCCAATTGATAACATTGTCAGCAGAGTCGATACCGTCAACGACATAGAGTACATAATCCGCTCCCGGTACAGTATCTGTTTTTACATATGTATATATACCGTTCTGAGGCCGTATTACCGTCAGTGATATTAAACGATCGTCGGCCTTTACAACATGAACAGGCATAAGTATGCCGAACAGAAAACAGAAAAAATTCAGAATGAAGAACTGTATCAGTATTTTTTGTTTAATCAAATCAGCCACCTCCCGATAACACTTCATGAATAAAAACACCCAATTTTATTATAGCTTTTGCTGATTTGTAAATCAAGCATTTGATACTATACCAAACAGGTGTTTTGTGCTATCATTATCTTATTCGGAACAGGTAATCACATAAGAGGTAGTCATATGTCATTCGTTCATTTACACAGTCATACGGAGTATTCGCTTCTGGACGGATCCAATAAGATCAAAGAATACGTTTTAAGGGTCAAGGAACTTGGCATGAACGCGGCCGCGATAACCGATCACGGCAATATGTACGGCGCCATCGATTTTTACAGGGCAGCCAAAGATGCGGGCATAAAGCCTATCATAGGCTGCGAGGTATATGTTGCCCCGAACAGCCGCTTTGACAAGGAACCGGGACGTAATGAAGAGGATGAGAGGTTCCACCATCTGATCCTTTTGGCGGAGAATAACAAGGGCTACCATAACCTTTGCAAAATAGTGAGCAAGGGATTTACGGAAGGATATTACTACAAGCCCCGTGTGGATATTGAGGTGCTGAGGGAATACCATGAGGGCATAATCTGCAGTTCTGCCTGCATTTCGGGCGAGGTGCAGCGCTTCCTTAAAAGGAATCTGTATGATGAGGCTAAGGAGGCAGCGCTTAAGTATCTTGACTGCTTCGGGGAAGGAAATTACTTCCTGGAACTGCAGGATCACGGTCTGCCGGAGCAGAAGCTTGTAAACCCGGGACTCATGAGGCTTAGCAGTGAACTTAACATACCGCTCATCGCGACCAATGATGTCCATTATACCTATGCGGAGGATGCGGAGAGCCATGACGTGCTTTTGTGCATACAGACCGGCAAGAAGGTACAGGATGAGGACAGGATGCGCTATGAAGGCGGTCAGTTCTATATAAAGTCCGAGGAGGAGATGCGGGCACTGTTCCCTTATGCCCTTGAGGCGATAGACAATACCCAGAAGATCGCGGACAGATGCAACGTCGAGTTGGAATTCGGATCGTATAAGCTGCCAAAATATGAGCTGCCCGAAGGATATACTTCCTTTGAATATTTAAAAGAGCTGTGTTTTAAGGGACTAAAGAAACGTTATCCCGATCATGGCAGTGAACTTGAGGAACGCATGGATTATGAACTTAACACGATAAGGACGATGGGGTTTGTTGATTATTTCCTTATAGTGTGGGATTTCATTAATTATGCCAAGACACATGATGTTGCGGTAGGCCCGGGACGGGGATCGGCCGCCGGGAGCATAGTGGCTTACTGCCTTGAGATCACGGATATAGATCCGATAAGATACAACCTTCTCTTTGAAAGGTTCTTAAATCCCGAGCGTGTGACGATGCCTGATATAGATATAGATTTTGAACCGGAGAACAGGCAGAAGGTCATCGACTATGTGGTTCGTAAGTACGGAGAGGACAGGGTAGTCCAGATAGTTACCTTTAACGGCATGCTTGCCAAGGGCGTGGTAAGGGACGTAGGGCGTGTGATGGATCTTCCGTATTCATATTGCGATATGGTAGCCAAGATGATACCGAACGAGCTTGGGATCACACTGCAGAAGGCCCTGGATTACGGTCTTGATCTGAAGAAACTCTATGACAGTGATGAACAGGCGCGCAGACTGATCGACATGAGCATGAGACTTGAAGGGCTGCCAAAGAGCAGGGGCATGCATGCGGCCGGAGTCGTTATCTGTCCGGATTCGGCAGAAGAGTTCGTTCCGCTGCAAAGGGGCGCCGATGGTACGATCACCACGCAGTATGTCATGACGACGCTTGAGGAACTGGGTCTGCTCAAGATGGATTTCCTGGGACTTAGGAACCTGTCTGTCATAAAGGATGCTGCAAGGCTTGCATCCGAGAGCGAGGGCAGGAAGATAAACATGGCAGATATAGACTATGATGATAAGGAAGTCTTTGATTATATAGGGACAGGCAGGACTGACGGTGTGTTCCAGCTTGAGAGCGGCGGTATGAAGAACTTCATGAAGGAGCTTAAGCCAAAGTCGCTTGAGGATGTGATCGCCGGTATATCGCTGTACCGTCCCGGTCCCATGGATTTCATACCCCAGTACATCAAGGGTAAGAATCATCCCGATACGATCACTTACGATTGTCCGCAGCTTGAACCGATACTGAAGCCGACTTACGGATGTATCGTGTATCAGGAGCAGGTCATGCAGATAGTAAGGGATCTTGGCGGATATACTCTTGGCAGGAGCGATCTGGTCAGGCGTGCCATGAGTAAAAAGAAGCAGTCCGTTATGGAGAAGGAGAGACAGAACTTCGTTTACGGTAATAAGGAAGAAGGCGTACCGGGCTGTATCAGTAAGGGTATAAGCGAGGATGTTGCAAACCATATCTATGACGAGATGATGGATTTTGCAAAATACGCGTTCAACAAATCGCACGCGGCCGCCTATGCGGTAGTGGCATATCAGACGGCATGGCTCAAGCGTTATTATCCGGTCGAGTTCATGGCGGCTCTTATGACGAGCGTTATAGATAATTTCAATAAGGTTTCCCTCTATATATATACCAGCAGATCCATGGGGATCAAGATACTCCCGCCGGATATAAACGAAGGAATGGGCGGCTTCTCCGTTTCGGGCAGTGACATAAGATACGGACTTGCTTCCATAAAGGGTGTGGGCTGGCCGGTCATCGATTCGATCATCGCCGAGAGGGAAGCAGGAGGCAGGTTTAAGAGCTTGAAGGATCTTATCTCCCGCCTTACGAACAGGGAGATAAACAAAAAAACTGTTGAGAGTTTCATAAAGGCGGGTGCGCTTGACGGACTGCCGGGCACAAGGAAGCAGAAGATGGCAGTGTACATGCAGATGATCGACAGTGTCGCCAACGACAGGAAGAACAACCTTGAGGGGCAGATGTCGCTGTTTGACATCATCCCCGATGAGAACAGGGATGATTATGAGATGCGCATGCCCAATATAGGCGAATATGACAAGCAGGAGCTTCTGAATTATGAAAAGGAAGTCCTCGGCGTCTATGTAAGCGGACATCCGCTTGAAGAGGATGAGGCTCTGTGGAAGAGGTATGTTACGAACAAGACCAACGATTTTATGTATGATGATGAGACCGGTGTGACCAGGGTAAGCGACGGTGATAAGGTCATGGTCGGCGGAGTTATCGAGGGCAAGACGGTAAAATATACAAAAAAGGGTGAGATGATGGCGTTCTTAAGCCTTGAGGATCTGGTAGGTGCCGTTGAGGTCATCGTGTGGCCGGGTGATTATGCGAAGAATGCGGAATATCTTAATGAGAGCAGCAAGGTGTTTATAAAGGGCAGGGTATCTTCGGAAGAGGAGAAGGATGCCAAGGTCATATGCGAGCAGATAATCCCATTTGCCGAGATGCCGAAGAAGATTTGGATACGTTTTCAGAAGATGGATGATTATCTGAACAGAGAAAAGGAACTTACGGATATCCTTGAGGAATCGGACGGACGGGACAGAGTCAGTATATATATAGAAGAGACCAGACAGGTTAAGGAACTTGGCCTTAACATGAGTATCAGGGCGGATAAGGAAATGATGCTCAAACTTAAGGAAGCTTTCGGAGAGGGAAATGTTAAGGTAGTTTAGGTTTAAGTTGAAAAGAGCCTGTAAAAGAAGTATTATTCTATACAGGGAATTTTCTTCGGAGGAACACTTATGGCAAAAGAGATAAATACAGTTGCAGTGCTTACAAGCGGCGGTGATGCGCCCGGTATGAACGCAGCCATCAGGGCTGTTGTAAGAAGGGCTATATCGAACGGCAAGAAGGTAATCGGTATCCAGAAGGGATATCAGGGACTTTTAAATGAGGAACTCGATGAGATGAGCCCGAGGGATGTGTCGGACATCATACAGAAGGGCGGAACGATCCTCCGCACCGCAAGATGTGAGGAGTTCAAGACTCCCGAAGGTCAGGAGAAGGGAGCCGAGATCTGCCGCAAGCACGGGATCGACGGTCTTGTTGTTATAGGCGGAGACGGTTCGTACAGGGGAGCACAGGCTCTGGCGGCACATGGTATAAATACCATCGGGATACCCGGTACCATAGATCTTGACATTGCATGCACCGATTACACTATAGGCTTTGATACCGCAGTAAACACGGCAATGGAGGCGATAGACAAGGTAAGGGACACATCATCCTCACATGAGAGATGCTCCATAATCGAAGTCATGGGCCGTAATGCCGGATATATAGCACTGTGGTGCGGAGTTGCATCGGGTGCCGAAGACATCCTTCTCCCCGAAAAATATCAGTTTAAGGAACAGGTGATAATCGACAATATCATTAATAACCGTAAGAAGGGCAAGACTCATCATCTTATAATAAATGCCGAGGGAATAGGGCATTCGACATCCATGGCAAGACGTATAGAGGCAGCAACCGGAGTCGAGACCAGAGCTACCATCTTAGGATATATGCAGCGAGGCGGTTCACCGACCTGTAAGGACAGATACTACGGTTCTATGATGGGAGCTTACGCCGCAGATCTTCTGTGCGCAGGCAAGTCAAACAGAGTCGTGGGATATAAGCACGGAGAGTACTGTGATTTTGACATAGATGAAGCACTGGCAATGCAGAAGGATATCCCGGAGTATGAATATGAGGTAACCAAGTCACTCTCGATATGATAACAAGCACGAACAACGACAGGATAAAAAATATAGTTCAGCTGAACAACAGTTCCAAGGCGCGCCATATTCAGAATGCCTTCGCAGCGGAGGGCATCAGGATGTTCATGGAGGCGCCTTTGCTGTGCATTGATGAAGTTTATCTGAGTGAGGAACTACATGATAAGATAAACATTGCGGTAAGATATGATGACGACAATGATGAGGCACAGCTCCTTAAGAAATGCGCTTCAAAGCTTAAGGAGACCGGTTATGAAGAAGTCAGCGCCCAGGTATTCAAAAAGATGTCAGATACAGTTACGCCGCAGGGGATACTGACTGTAGTGAGGGAGGAGAGGCACAGGCTGGAAGAGTTCCTTGAAGGTAAGGACAGATCCGATCTTCATGTGCTGATCCTTGAGAACCTGCAGGATCCCGGAAATATGGGGACAATGATAAGGACTGCGGAGGCAGCAGGCTATGATCTTATAATAGCAAATGAGGGGACAGTCGATATGTATAATCCCAAGGTCATCAGGTCGACAATGGGATCGATATACAGGATGCCTGTGATATACAGCCCTGCGCTGTCAGATGATATAGACAGGTTAAAGGAAGCAGGAGTGCAGGTGTATGCCGCACATCTTAAGGCAAAAAGGGATTATCAGGAGATAAGCTACGGCAGGAGGACTGCGGTGATGATAGGAAATGAAGGCAACGGACTGAGTGATAAGATCGCTTCAAAGGCCGATGAATATATAAAGATCCCGATGAAGGGACAGGTCGAATCATTGAACGCCGCAGTAGCGGCGGCCCTTATAATGTTCTCTTCGATGCACAAAATATCGAAGTGATCCAATATGAGAATGAAACAATAAACAACAGAAAGGAATGATAACATGACAATAGGCTTTATCGGACTTGGAAACATGGGTTCCGCAATGATAGGCGGGATAATAGGTAATAAGGTAGTTGAGGCTTCAGACATAGTCGGAGCGGATTCAAGTGTTGAGAAGGTGGATGAGACGGTAAAAAAATTCGGTATTACGGCAGCAGGTTCCAATAATGCGGCGGCGAGGGCCGATATCCTGGTAACTTCGGTAAAACCCCAGGTATATGAAGATGTGATCGAGGATATAAGGGATACGGTAAGCGGGGATACCGTGATCATATCCATAGCACCCGGCAAGACCCTTAAGTGGCTGAGGGAGAAATACGGTAAACCCGTCAAGCTGGTAAGGTGTATGCCAAATACCCCGGCACTTGTCGGAGAAGGATGTACCGGAGTATGCCGTAATGAACTCGTGAGCGATGAGGAATTCAAGACAGTACTTAATATATTGAACAGTTTTGGAAGAGCTTATGAAGTACAGGAGAGCCAGATGGATGCAGTCGTTGCGGTAAGTGGAAGTTCGCCTGCCTATGTGTTCATGCTGATCGAGGCGATGGCTGACGGTGCCGTGGCTGAAGGACTTCCGAGGAAGACGGCTTATGAAATGGCCGCTCAGGCTGTTCTTGGAAGCGCTAAGATGGTGCTTGAAACAGGAAGGCATCCGGCAGATCTTAAGGATATGGTCTGCTCGCCGGCAGGTACGACGATAGATGCGGTGGCGGTGCTTGAAAATATGGGCTTCCGTTCGGCTGTGATCGAGGCCGAAAGGGCCTGTGCGGACAAGTCGAGAAGTTTATAGAAAATTAATACGGTTTACTTAAATTTTGCAACATTTTTGCAATCTTTTCGTAACAAAAATTTGACAATTGAATTGAATCCTGCTATAGTATAGTTCGGTGACTTCAATTTTTGTAACTTTTTTGTAACAATTACAATATGTGGTGTAACATATCAAAGTTGGCTACAAATTGTGGTAAAAGGCTCGTCACCGACTATACAGGAGGATATCATGAAAAACAGAATGCATACTTGTGCGGCGGCACTGATGACGTTAGTCGTCATGGCAACCGTGATGCAGGGGGGTATGCAGAGTGTTTTTGCAACAGGCAAGACTATTACCAAGTCAGTGACTGTTGCCTCAGCAAAGATGACGGTATCTAATACCTCATCGGATGGTAAAGGGTCAGATAAGGGTTCCACCATAGACATCAAGGTGGGTGAAACATCAAATGATAAAGAACCGGCGGAAAGCGTTGATCTCAGTGGATCTGTTGCGGGGATCAGTTACGAGAAGCTGGTAATGGCCAATGTTGACCAGGCAGTGAACATCAGGTCTGAGTCATCAGAGGACTCGGAGCTTGTCGGTAAGCTCTATAAGGAATGTGCCGGAGAGATACTTGAGAAGGGCTCCGGATGGACAAAGATAAAGACCGGCAAGGTTACGGGATGGGTTAAGAACGATTTTCTTTTATTCGACGCGGAAGCCAAGAAACTCGCCGATTCAGTGGTTGAGAAGATGGCAACTTCCACAACTTCCTGCCTGAGAGTAAGGAAGGAGCCCAGCCAGGAAGCAGGCATCTACGATCTTCTTGCAGAAGGAGATACGATTGAGGTCGTTGAGGAATTGGGTGACTGGGTATCGGTAGAATTTGCAGACGGTACGGTCGGATATGTATCAAGTGAATATGTTATGGTATCGGATGAGATCGGTAAAGGTGAGACGATCGAATCCATAAGGGCTAAGGAAGAAGCAGAGAAGAAGGCCAAGGAGAGTTCCAAGGCAGCACAGAGCAGTTCTTCGTCAGGTTCATCGGGATCTTCCGAGACAGCGACCGCAGTAAGCAATGCAAGTGCTGCAAATTATGATGATGTTACTCTTCTTGCATCGCTCATCCAGAGTGAAGCAGGAAATGAAATACCTGAAGG
>JAFSZZ010000189.1 GCA_017458765.1 Lachnospiraceae bacterium
CTGCCCTATCTTTATTCCCTTTATTTTGCTTATATCTATTTTTTCCATATTATGATCTTTCTTCATGAATATCTTCGTTAACAGTTACGTCTATTTAAGATCATACTCAAGCCTTACCGTGATGGTCGCCGTCTTATATCTGGATGTATTGTCAAAGGCACCGTCATATGAGTAACTTCCCGTACCGGAATTCTTGGCCGTTATCTGAAATACACCGAGGTTTGAGTTCTTAAGCTTTCCGACTTTCGCACCTGCATTATTCGCAACGATCTCTATCCTCTCTCTTGCGTTTTCGGATGCCTTGTCTATAAGGCTGAGCTTAAGAGCGTCCAGATCGGAGTAGTAATACTCGGGTGAACCGGAGGTGAGTTCAACTCCGGAATCAAGCAGGGATGATATATCCCTTGATATCTTTTCAACGATCTCAACGTTATTGGAAGTAATGATAACGCTCTGGGTAAGTGTGTACCCGTTTGGCTCGCTTCCTATATAATTGCCGTTATCGTCGTAATTTTCCTTATAATTCTGAGTGATATCCACCGAATTGAACACGATCTCATCCTCGGACAGATCGTTGTCAAGCAGATAATCCATTACCCTGTCGGCATCCTTCCGGATCTTCTTGTACGCATCCTTTGATGAAAGCGCCCATGCGGAATAGGTCCCGCGCCATATGATCGTATCCGCTTCAAAATCAATACTCGCGCTTCCCGTTGCCGAGATCGTGTGCTCACTGTCCGACTTAAAATGCAGGAGCCCGAAAGCTATCGCACCACAGCTTGCGACGATGCAGATCCCGATGATAAGTGCACTCAGCCAGTTACTCTTTTTTGTGTTCTGTTCCATTTTCGTTCCTCCCTTTGTCACATTATTAATAATTATCCGGCAGGTCATTTTCAAGAAGGATATATTTATGTCCCTGCCCTTTTATCTCATATGCATAAGCAAGGGCTTCCTCAAGCTTATCAAAAACCTTAAGCTTTTCCTCATCAAATCCCTTACTCACAACACCATCATATATGGGCTTCGTACGCTTTTTTCCGACCAGAAGGATATGATCGCAGCAATCAGCCGCATAGTTTCCGAATTTATAATTATATTCCTCTTCCTTATCACCGAGCTCGACCATTCCCGGTGTTATAAGTATCCTTATACCGTCAAAGAGCTTCAGTGTCTCAACAGCGGCCTTGGATCCCACGGGATTTGAATTATACGCATCGTCTATTATGGTCACAAGACCGTGCTCTCTAAGCTGCATACGGTGTTCAACGCTCTGAAGCCGTCTTACGGGTATCTTAAGATCGGAAAGCTTCACGCCCAGCTCACCTGCCACCGCAATGGCTCCGACCACATTTATCACGTTATGACCTCCGATAAGCCGCATATTAAACCTCTCACTGCTTCCGTCGGGTGCCGTGACCGTGAAATCGGTCCCGGTCTGTGATACCCTTATATCACTCGCTCTGTAACCCTTAAGTCCTTCCTCTCCGGTCGTTCCATGCCTATCCTCCGTATTCCTCCCTCCGGCTGTTTCCCGGTCGACGGAGTTATCCGTACAGTAGAATATGATATTATCATAGCCCTTTGACTGATCCCGTATATATTCATTGTCCCCGTTTAGGAAAAGCATACCGTCAGAAGGCAGGGCATCCGCAAGCTCGAATTTGGTCTTTTTGATATTATCCATATTGAAGAAGGTCTCAAGATGCTGCGGACCTATCGAAGTTATGATCCCGTGATCCGGATGAACGATATCGCAGATCTCCTTTATATCTCCCACATGTCTTGCCCCCATCTCACAGACAAAGATCTCATGCGTGGATTTAAGCGACTCTCTCACGGTCTTTACAACACCCATCGGCGTATTGTAGCTCTCCGGTGTGACCAGAACATTGAAGCTGTCCTTAAGAAGCGTTTGCAGGTAAAATTTTACGCTTGTCTTGCCGTAGCTTCCGGTCACTCCTATCACCTTAAGGTTCGGGGATTCCCTGAGCATCCTTTTTGCATCATTAATATAGTACTGTTTAACGCCCCACTCGATCGGATGATTGACTGTGTTTGCCACTACGTTCATTATAAGCTGGATACCGGTGAGCATCGCAAGTACACCGGTGAGCCGGTTAAGATCAAGGAGGATCGCCGAAAGGATGATGATGACAGCCGTTAATATGAATATCGTTGCCACCATCCTTTTTACTCTCGCGGTATACACCAACTTCTTCTTGGTATTAAGGCGTCTCATCGCATTATAGACAAGATACACAAGAATGAGTGTCAGATATAACAGGATGTCCAATACGATCCACGGCAGGAAAAACCTTAATACGCCTAAGCAGAACGTAAAAATGAGCAGCCACTGCTGCCTTAAGTTCTTCTTAAGCCTGTTCAGATGCTCCCCGTTCTTGTATCCGTTTAACTGGAACATATGCATGTTGTGGCGCATAGCCAGAAAATAAGCGGGGATCCATAAGATTATTGCAATGATAGTCCTTGGTAACATATATTTTCCTTATCCGTATGATCTGAATTGATAAACAGTCCGGAATACTGTCCGGATCAGCATTCAAAATAACTTCTCATGATACTCTTAAACTGCGAGGGTTTTTCAAGGAATGAAAAATGCCCGCATCCTTCAAGCACGCACAATCCGGAATTCTTTATCCTCTCTTCCATAAGCCTTCCGTCGCTTATCGGTGTGGCAGTATCCTTATCTCCCCAGATAAGAAGCGTATCCTGCTTTATATAAGGAAGCAGTTCAGTAAGATCTTCGTTTACCGCCATCACCATACACTGGCGCATAATGGGTGAGGCATTCCTGTAATCCGCCGAGCCCTGTCTGCTCCTCCAGTCGTCGATAAGCTCCGGGAACAGCGCATAAATGAGCTTAACGTTAACTATCTTCTTGATGAGCTTATATTTTCTTATATTGAACTTCTGCTTAAAACTCCTCTTCGGCATGATACCGGCCGAGTCAATAAGCACTATGTTCTTTATCTCAAATGGTATATCATCCCTTGCCGCAAGCTTTATTATGATACGCCCGCCGTAGGAATGCCCTATAAGAGTCGCCTTCTTTACATCAAGTGTCTGCATGAACCTGCAGAAAAAGTCCGCAAATGCATCCACATTCCATGCTTCCCCGGGTTCATCCGATCCTCCGAAGCCGGGAAGATCAAACTGTATCACCTTATATTTATCACTTATGCATCCCGCTACGGAATCATATACTCCAAGATCGGTCCCCCAGCCCTGAAGGATCACGACCGTCTCGTCACCTTCACCTGTGATCTTATAACATATATTGTATCCGTCTACCTCTGTGTTC
>JAFSZZ010000190.1 GCA_017458765.1 Lachnospiraceae bacterium
AAACTGACAAGATGAGCTGTCAGCGTTTTGCTCGCTTACGTGTCAGTTTGATGATATAGGTTTGCCGGGGATCACTCCCCGGGCATAACCTTTTTACCTAACAAGATCTCAATCAGTTGAAGTGCATTACCTATAGCACATGCATCTTCATAGGTGATCCTTCCGGTTTTGTATATTGAACTTATGTTCCAATATCTGTCATTGTACTGAGCCAGCTCACAGCCAAGGTTCCAGTTAGGAATACATAGAAAGTTGCCGTTAATCTGGCTTCCGAAGATAGCGTGGAATCCGTTTTCACCTGTATCTATGGTTATCTCGTAAGGCTCATGTTCGGTATTAATGACCCTTATAGATCCCTGCTTGCGCACGATGTTTGACTGCTCAACAGACGGTGCTTCTTCTTTTTGTGCCGGATACCAAAACTCGATCTTGTTCATGCGGCATCACCCCCAAGCATTTCATGCTCAACTACGAAAGTGATCTCGTGATCATCGATCAGTTTATGACCGTTCTGGCAGGCATACATGAGTGCTTTCTCGCATATACGGTTTATCACCCTGGGGATACCCCTTGATACCTTAAATATTTCGTCAAGGGCACGGCCGGTAAATAATTCCTGAGTACATCCCGCATAACCAAGGTGAGCACATATATACTGTTCGGTCTCAGCTCTGTCAAGATGGGTTAGCACGCAGTTTATATCTATCCTCTGGCGTACTGCAGAGTATCTCTTGAGCCGAAGCTTTTCGTCCCAGAGTTCCGTCTGCCCTACAAGGATAAGGGCAAGAGGACTCATGGAATCGAAACGGTAGTTGAGGAGGAAGCGGAATTCCTCAATAGTCTCTTTTTCGAGAAGGTGCGCTTCATCAAGTACGCATACAACACGTTTGCCCTCGATGCCGCGGATTATCTCAATCTCCTTCTGGAGCTGCCGCTTTGCATCTCCACGGTAGAACTTTGATTCGACCCCGAGCTGATCGAGCAGGCCCTTGTAGAACCAACGCGGCGTGAGCTTGGAATCCGAGAGATAAAGCAGTATATATTTTTCCTTAGAAAGACTTGCTGCGAACTTCCTGATCAGCGTGGACTTACCACAGCCTGCATCAGCCGTAACTACCGCGAAGAGCTGGCGATCCGCAACATATCCCAGTCGTGCAAGTACTTCTTCCATGTTTTTGGATTCATACATTGACTCAGGAGGTATGTCCCTTGCAAACGGAGAATGGCTCATCTCAAAGAAACGTTCATACATCAGAGCCCACCTCCTTCCTGTAGCTACCGAAAGAGATGGCATCTGCTGTACGCTGACGGTTTTCTTCCCTGCGGATTGCAAGAGCGTCAAGGAACCTCGATGTCTCAGGCTCGATGCTTTCCATTGAAGGAGGAAGAGGCTGCTTCTGGTCACAGTATGGACCGATATTAAACGGCGATGCCTGGAAAGGTTCCGTTCCTGCATGGGATACTGTTATGACCTCAGGTGCTGCCGGATCATATGATATCTCTACCTTGTGTCCTATGAGTGCCGCCTTTGTTTCGTACCTGCGGCCCTGGAATGTTATGCAGGCTCCTTTATCAACCTTGCGGATCTCATGATGCATGAAGGCTTCCCCTACGGTTTTTGCATCAAGGAACTTAAGCGGACGGGTGTCACGCTCGAATTCCTGCAGAGGGGTGATACCGGTGTCCGGTACATCAACACCAAGGCTTTCATAATACTCCCTGATGCCGCCATGGGGTTCTTTGTGATAATACTCTTCGAGGAATATCTCCCAGTAATAATTGAGTTCCTCGAGCGTTGTTATCTTCTTAGCCCTGGCTTCGTCGAGATAGCATGAGACTACCTGATGGAATTTTTCTATTTTGCCCTTTGATTTCCCACTATGCGGAGGTGCCCACGATATACGTATGGATAACTTTGCAAGTGAGAGCTTGAGCTGTTTTGCTACATACTGGGATCCCCGGTCGAAATAGCAGCGGTCAAATGCTCCATAACGGAGGATTGCATTGCGGAAGGTATCCTCTACCACTGTTTCCTCCTGATTATCGTAGAACCTTGAGAACAATATATACCGCGAATGGTCATCTATCGCCGAAGAAAGGTATGTCTGCTTCATGGCTCCGTTCTTCCCTATAGGTAGCTTTAAACCATACTTGATATCGCCTTGTATCAGCATCATCCTGTGGGGCTTGCAGAACCTCTTGGATGAACTCTTGCGTGCATCCTTATGTATTTCAAGGTGTGCGCTTCCAAAACCTGCCTTGTAAAGATGCCTCTGCAATGTAGATCTTTTCAATACACCCGGCGGGACCTGGCCTTCCAGTTCCAATATCGTGATAATCTTTTCGACGGAACGGGTTGGTACTTCCCTTCTGAGCTGGATCGCTTCCGTTAACAGATGGTCATAATTGTCCGGCAGGTTTTTTAAGTTGTGAGGTTCACGTGCTTTGGGCTTAAGTCCTTCAAATCCGGCAACAAGATATGCGTCATCATATCTCTTTATCGTTCTTTCGGACAATCCGCTGTCGAGTGCGATCTTTTTTCGCATCTCAAGCCGGGCTGCCGGATCCAGATCATCGTCAAGCAATGGCGCAATGAGCTGTAATCTCTGCAACGCTGTTTCATCCTGCCACTTTGTTAGTAGTTTGTTGTTATTGTTCATTGATATCACCTCCTTTGTAAGGACAATATCATATGAACAGGATGACAATTAAACCAAAGTCGGTAAAAAATTCAATTGTAACAGGGATCCAATTTCGCCCCTGCATTATATATAGTGCGGAGTACGGTTTTAAGCCATTCGGTCGGATGCTTTTTTCTTAACTCTGACAGTAATGACGTTTCTGCCCTCAGGAGTTCCTCGGAAAAACCAAGGAGTCGATGCCCGATTGATTTCAGATACCCGTTGATGTTGTCTTCGTTAGCCATCAGCCAATGGCTCCATCTCTTAGCAGTACATTCAGATGGCCTGTAATCGTTGTTCTCCGGCGTAATTATCCCGTCGATGGTGTCCGATATGGTTTCTTCTGCGTAATGTTTGTACGGGGTCAATAAATCCGGGATCATCCGGCTTATCCTGCACAGTCAGGAGCATCGCAGTGGTGCCTCGGGATATCCAGCCATTCCGTTGCACCGCCTACATAAACAATCTTACGCTTACAGTGATCGCGGTATATAAGATGCCCATTCTTGCAGTGAGGGCATATATTATCGTCACTATCTGCAAATATACGGTT
>JAFSZZ010000020.1 GCA_017458765.1 Lachnospiraceae bacterium
CCTGTGGCGGGATCAAATATCCTAAGCTCACCCGTGCCGTAATCCGTGTATACAAGCTTCTTATTCCATGCACACATACCGCCTGCGGGTGTGATCGCATCATTTCCCTTAAGGCATCTCTCGAAGCGGTTCGCGGATATACTGTATATCCATGTAACCGCAGTGTCCTTATCACCGATAGCCCCCGTAATGACAATGCGGCCGTCAACAGCACCCATCGCACCTACGTATGTTTTGCCAAACTCTTTATCCTCGGGGAGCTTTATCCTGTTATAATAAACAGTATCGCTATCGTCCGGGCGTTTGATCGATACATATCTGGAGCCTGTCTTGCTATTGTCTGTGTTTTCAACACTCACGAAAAGCTCACCGGACTTAAGACCCGCGGGAATATCTGCAGTCAGAACATAATGATCGTCGTCTTTTGACTTACTCTTGATATCTACTTTATTCCCACTCAGCCGGAGCTCATAATTCTCACCGAAGAAATAGCCCTCAACGTTCAGTATATTATTCGTTTCATCCGGCCATACCCTCCCGATGACCGGAGTATATGTACTCTCATCAAGAGAGTTCCTTATGTTTACTATACCGTCTGTGACACATAAATCTTTTATTTCCCCGTTTTTCTTTGCTCCTGCAAGTATCCTTGCGGCTCTCTTGGCCGCAGAGTCATCCGGGAATGCCTTAGCCACTACAGCCACAGCTCCTGTAACCGCCGGGCATGCCATAGATGTTCCGCTCATCAATGCGAAGGGTGTACCCTCTCTTTCCTCAGTAAGACGTATCTCGTCTATAAAAACTTTGTATGACTTTTCGGATGTTTCATCCGGACAGACGCAAAGCCGCATATCCGGGTTATACAGATCCGCATCATATGGCAGTTTGAATACCGTCTCACTCCAGGTGCTTGCACTGTAGCCTCCCTCCCCGGCACTTACATAATCCCCGTCAACTGTCCGCACCCGCAGCACCAGATACACATTCGGATTGTCAGCCCTGTGCTTTACAATGACCTCATACTCACCTCCGGGAAGCTTGTTTCCATCACGCATACCAAATGTTAACACAGGCACGACTCCCTCGGTTCTTCCGGATATTTTGGGGATAACGAGGGTTTTTTTACCGATTCCGGACCATGAAACTGTATTTTCGGATATGATCGGCTCCCCTGCCTCTTCCATTTTTTTATATGTAAAATAAGTCCCGTTCAGATCATCTGCTTTCTCATAATCATCCATGATCTTCTTACCGCCCGCATCGACAGCCGTTTGGGCAAGACTTCCGTATATATCTCCGAGATAAGCGGGATATGTGGATAATATCTCGGTACCGGGTGCAAACACATCGGTTTGACGCTTTCCCCAATTGGAGAACTCGCTTTTTTTACCGTTACTGTCGCTCGAACCAACCGTTATCTCATTTGCCTCTCTGCCGAAGGATGCAACCGTCTCAGTGTTAATATCAACATTATAATTATCGTTTCCGGCACTGAAGCACACAACTACTCCCTCATCGCCCAGTTCTTTTACGATATATCTGAAAACCAGCGAATTAAAGGAGCCGCCCCATGAATTATTAACCGCAACAACATCCACTCCGGCTTTTTTGGCAGTAAGCACATAATTAAAACACTTGATTATATTTACATCAGGCATGGAGCCCTTATGGTCGTCGGTAGATAATGCCATTATCTTCGCCCCGTTGGCTGCTCCACTTACTCCGAACCCGTTCCATGCCGCTGCTATGATGCCTGCACAATGGGTTCCGTGTCCGTTCCTGTCCATCGGATCGTCTGTCGTATATCCAAATTCAGCCGAACCTGCAGGCGCTATACCGTACTTTCCTCCTCCAAGCTTCACCAGCTCGGGATAATTAAGCCCTTTATCCCACATAACATCCTTAAGATCGGGATTGTTGTAATCAACACCGCTGTCTATCACTGCAACTACACCCCTGGCATTTTCACTGACCGTATTCCAGCCGGGTATATCCATCCCTCCCGGTCCGTTACCGTATGCATATTGGTTAGTGGTAAGATCCCTTTTCCCGTCCCATGCGCTCTCCGCCGGTATATCGCCGGTAATATCCTCAAGGACGAGTCCGCCCCAAACCGCATCCTGCTGCTCTTCACTGGCGGCTTTTGAAGACATATCCGCTTCCTCATCCGTTCCGAAGCTTACAGCCTCACTGTCCCCGGCAGCATCCTCCGTATAATAAGCCGTCTCATATCCTTCTACTACAGGCTCTTCTATCCTGTGCAGGTAATTGGGCTCAGCAAATAATACATCGTCCCTTGCACTGAGCATTTCTATAAGCTCTAAAGTACTGTATTCATCGGAATGGATAAACTTAAGCACGGTTCTTGCATCATTGTCCCCTTCAAAAGCCGTCTCGGCAGGAATCTCATATCCGTCACCGGTTCCTGAGGTCTCATCAATTTGAATCTCTCCGGCTGCCTCCGACACATCCATCAGTTCCTCGGCATTGTAAAGCAGGTCATATGAAGCCGTTTCAGCCATGATCCCATCTGAGCTTCCTTCCGCCGGCTGCTCCGATGACTCCTTAACGCATACAATGACCTCGCCTTCCGCATAATCCATGCCGGGATATGCCTCTCCTGCAGGCTGTGTGTCAGTCTGTCCGGCCGTCATGCCTGCCATATCTTCCTTACCCTGCTCAGCCGGTAATACCATATCCACGGTCTCTGCCTGCCCGGGCAGAATATCCTGTACCGTATTTCCGGCATATCCCTGTCCGAGTATATCCTGCCCGGACGATGCATAAACATCCGTAATCCCTCCTGTTACCGTTTCGATGACCAGCATGGCAGCAACTATCGCTGCTATACGTTTTTTAATTCCCGAATCCATTCCCGATCCTCCTTGTATTTGTGGTGATAAAATATATCCGTTTACTGTTTTTGTATCTAAACTGTGATTCAAATAACCATCATTAAATTTTATCACATCAAGTGTTGAATGTAGCATATTTTTGTAAATTTATCAAATTCTTCACAGAATATTTACACTTTCCCCGGACTGACTCCCTGTTCTGTTTACAGTAAGCTCATTAAACAATTGCGTTTACTATAAAAAAACATCGTAATTTACTTGAATTTATACCCTCCTGTGTTATAATACTGCTCAAATGGCGATGACGGAGACCGAAGTTGTTACCACTGTACTTAAGAGAGATGCAGGCGCTGGGATTGCATCGTACAGATACAACGGACACCACTCCCAAGCTGCATGCGAGAAAGCCCTCATCAGACAGGCACAAGCATGACGGAAGCCCCCGTCACAGGGCAGACGAGTGAAAAATCAAGGTGGTACCGTGCCGATGAGCACCCTTGGAGTTGCGGGGGTGTGTTTTTTTTATCCAAAACACCCCAAACACACTTGTTAAACAGGAGGAAAAACTATGAAGATCATTCACAACGACGGAACTGTCGGCGAATGCCCCAAGGAAGAAGTAACTCACGTTCTCAGGCACTCTGCCGCACATATCATGGCTCAGGCCATACAGCGTCTGTATCCGGAGGCTGATTTTGCCTATGGTCCCGCTACCGACAGGGGCTTCTACTATGATGTGGATCTCGGCGACAGGAAATTATCAGATGAGGATCTTGCAGCCATAGAGGCTGAAATGAAGAAGATAGTAAAGGAGAACCTTCCCTTTAAGACCTTCGTCTATAACCGTGAAGAAGCTGTTAAATATCTGCATGAGCGCGGTGCCAAATATAAGGAGGAGCATGTCGGAGATCTTCCCGAAGATGCAGTGATATCCTTCTTTCAGCAGGGCGATTATGTTGATATGTGTGTGGGTCCGCACATCACATATACCAAGAACCTCAAAGCCTTCAAGATAACCGGCCAGAGCGGAGCCTACTGGAAGAATGATGCCAGCCGCAAGATGCTCACACGCATAAACGGTGTTGCCTTTGCTACACACGAAGAACTTGCCGAATATGAGAAACAGGTAGAGGAAGCCAAGGCCCGCGACCACCGTAAGATAGGTAAGGAAATGTCCTTATTTATGACCGATGACCTTATCGGCAAGGGTCTTCCGATGTTCCTTCCCAAGGGCTATACGCTGTGGATGGAACTCGAGAATTACATTAAGGAGAAGGAGCGGAAGCTCGGATATCAGCATGTTATGACTCCATGTGTCGGTACGGTTGCCCTGTATCAGACCAGCGGACACTGGGAGCATTACAAGGAGAATATGTTTCCGGCAATGGAAGTTGAGGGCGAAAATTTCGTACTCCGCCCCATGAACTGTCCTCATCATATGATGATATATGCGAACAAGCCTCACTCATACCGTGAACTTCCCATAAGGATAGGCGAGATAGCCCATGACTTCCGGTTTGAACCGAGCGGTTCACTTAAGGGCATTGAAAGAGGCCGTCACTTCTGCCAGAATGACGCCCACCTCTTCGTTACTCCTTCACAGATCAAGGATGAGGTGAGCCGAGTTGTGGATCTTATCTTTGATGTATATAAGGATTTCGGTATCACCGACTACAGATGTGTGCTCTCGCTCCGCGATCCGGCAGACACGAAGAAATATCATCCGGATGACGAGATGTGGAACACAGCGGAAGATGCTCTCCGTCAGGTGCTTAACGATATTGGCATCGATTATACCGAGGAAATAGGCGAGGCAGCCTTCTACG
>JAFSZZ010000191.1 GCA_017458765.1 Lachnospiraceae bacterium
CACGGGAACCGCATAAATACTGCGATTCCCGCATTCTTCCTTTCACGCAGACGGAGGGATTCGAACCCTCGTGCCCCGGAGGGCAAACGCATTTCGAGTGCGCCCCGTTATGACCACTTCGATACGTCTGCATTACATCGGATCTTAATACTGTCTGTAATTGTGTTGAACCTCGGACAGTTCTTTAAGACCGACCGATAAGAATTATAATTAAACTTTCTATGTAAGTCAACCCAAATAAGACAGAAGGCGGCATATCCTACACTCTGAAGCCTTCGTATCAGATCACCTTCATACCACCGTATTTGCGGATCTTAAGTACATGGCAGCTTCCTTCGCCGAAGTATTTCTCGATCTCCTTCTTATAACCGCTTACAAGATCGTTGGGAACAAACACCTGGATAGTGCCGGCGAAACCGCCTCCGTGTACTCTGTAACCTGCCCTGCTGCCAAGATATCTTTCCGTCAGCACAAGCGCAAGCGATATGTTCTGGTTATCATAATCCTTTATTGAATAAACATTCTGAAGATACTTATATGAGCTGTTGCCGGATTCTGTTATCAGTTTTTTAAACTCCTCAAAATCCCCGTTCTTCAACGCATTCACCTCATCCGTAACCCTCATATCATCCTCAAAGAAATGAATTGCGCGAAGCACTGCCCTGTCACCGCTCACCGGTCTTATCTGGGGTATCTTATCCAAAAACTCATCAAAAGGTATCTCCTTAAGGTATTCCTTCCCGAAGAAACCTGCAACCTTCTTCATCTCGATCGGGATCGCAGCATAATCATCCGTAAGATCTGCATGATCACCCTTTGTATCCACTATACACAAACTGTGTCCGAACTTCTCAAAATCAACCCTCACCGGATTGATGACAGGTTCGTTCACATCGTAAAAATCAATATTTACGAGACTTCCGACACTTGAAGCCATCTGATCCATGAGTCCGCATGGCTTACCGAAGTAAACATTCTCCGCATACTGACTAACCTTTGCTATATAGACATCCGTAAGCTTCATGTCGTTATAAAGTCCCGATAAAACATTTCCGATCGCAACCTCAAATGCAGCCGATGATGACAGTCCCGCTCCCACAAGTACATCACTTGTCATATATGCGACAAACCCGCCGACATTATACCCGTCATCCTTAAGCTTTCCGGCAACTCCGCGGATGAGAGCCTCACTGCTGCCCTCTTCTTTATCCTTCTTTGCAAGATCCTTTACATCTATCGGCGCAATATCAAAACTGTCGGATACTACCTTTATGATCCCGTCGTCGGTTTTTGATACGATCGCTATCACATCAAGGTTTACCGCAGCTGCAAGCACCTGTCCGTGCTGATGATCCGTATGGTTTCCTCCGACTTCACTCCTTCCGGGAGCAGAATAAACTTCTATCTCCCTGTCTCCGTATAACTCAATAAATTTATCCGATGCTTCCGCATATCTGTCCTGCTGCCGCCCGATCAGTTCTCTGTCGGCATAGATATCCAAAAGTCTGTCATCATATTTCCCGCTGCTTATTCTTTCTTTTAATTCACTGGCCTTCATGTGTAACCCTCCTGTCACTTTACTAAATATATATTATATTGTTTTTGTCACGTTTTTTCTATATAATTCTATTGGTTGTCCATAAATATTTTATGTTCATGGACAGTTACAAAAATCACTGTGGAGTACACAACATGTATTACTCTTTCCTCATAATAGATTATGCAGCACTGTTCATAATGGCATTATGCATGTTCGTTATCAATCTGCAGCAGGCCGGCTACTCACAGAAGCTCATGCTAAATGTCTGCACATGGTGCTGTTTTATCTGTTTCGGATTCTGTATCAAGGTTACATACGCTTCTTCAATCGATATGCAGCTCCTCGGTCAGAAGATCATTTATCTGGCTTTTTTGCACGCACTTTTCTATATGCTCCTGTTTGTGCTCAATTTCTGCAGGCACGAGCTTCCTGCCAAGTTGCAGCTTCTACTTATCTTAAATAACATAACCTTCAGTATATTTGCTCTCTTCATGGATAAGCACAATCTGTTCTATACTTCTGTATGGCTTGAACAGAGTCATGGTATATCGGTAATGAGACGCTCTTACGGTCCGCTCCATACGGTTTATCACGTGGAGATGATCCTGTACCTTATCGGCATGCTGTTCGTCATAATAAGAAATATGATAAAGAGCAGCCGCCAGACAAAACGTGCCTGTATGCTCCTTATCTTCACCCTGATAACGCCTTATGTCGGTTATATCATTCAGCATGCCATTGATTTTCCCTTCGATTTTACACCGGCAGGTTTCATACTTGCGGTCATAATCATACTCGAACTTATCTATGTGGAAAAGATCTATGATGTTACCGATATCGCAAAAGACTATATTTTTGAAACCATGGATTCGGGATATATTGTTACGGATGGAGAGTATCGGTATAAAGGCTGTAATAACCTTGCCAAACAGATCCTTCCCGAATTGGATGAAGTGGAGCCTGATGAAAGCATCTACCCCATATCCTCTACATTCAGGCAGATAGTAAACGGCAATATCCCCCAGATCAATTACAACGGCAGACTGTATGAACCATCAGCAAGAAGGATCACGTCAGGAAAAATGACGATAGCCATAGTGATCACCTTCATAGATGTGACACAGCAGTATGAATATAAGGCTATGCAAGACAGTTACCGTGAGGAATTACAGGCAGAAGTGGACAAACAGACCTCTGATGCACAGGCTCGTCAGAAAAGAGTCGAACAGATGTCAGTCCAGCTGGTGCAGACGCTTGCAAACGCAATTGATGCCAAGGACAAATACACAAACGGTCATTCATCCAGAGTCGCCGAATACAGTGTCCGTCTTGCAACCGCTCTGGGCTGGGATAAAGAAAAGATCGATACACTGCGATACGAGGGCCTTCTCCATGATATAGGCAAAATAGGCATATCCGATGTGATCCTTAATAAGGCAGCCGCACTGTCGGATGATGAGTATGATATGCTTAAGGATCATGTCACTATAGGATATGATATCATGCATGATGCTTCAACGCTCCCCGGCGCCGCAAATGTTATCCGTTATCATCACGAACGCTTCGACGGAACGGGATATCCGAACGGACTAAAGGGTGAGCAGATACCTCTTGATGCCCGTATAGTATCGATCGTTGATACCTATGATGCCATGAGTTCCAACAGGATCTACAGAAAAGCCCTGTCCAAAGAAAAGATCCGTGAAGAACTGCTTAAGGGCAGAGGCAGACAATTCGATCCGAAACTGCTCGACGTTTTCATTTCCCTTTTTGACAGAGGACTATTGGATGATGTGGCACCGAGAGACAACGGATGGTTTGAATAATAAGTTAAAATGTTGTATATTTATAGAGTAACCTAAAACTCTTGATTTGACAGAAAGGATCATAATTATGGAATACGCTCAGTTACTTGAATCCAGAAGAAGTATCAGAAAATATAAACCAGGAATGAAGATAAGTGAAGATCAGATAAAGGTCATGATAGATGCTGCCATACAGGCTCCTACATGGAAGAATTCCCAGACAGGACGCTACTATGTGGCAATAAGCGAAGACAAGATCAACTATCTGAAGAACCAATGTCTTCCTTCGTTTAACGCTGCAAGCTGTGAAAATGCGGTCGCTCTTATCGTAACCGCATACGAGACCAAGAGGGCCGGATTTGAGAGAGACGGCAATCCCACGAACGAACTTGGAGATAAGTGGGGCGTTTACGATCTCGGATTACAGAACGAAAATCTC
>JAFSZZ010000192.1 GCA_017458765.1 Lachnospiraceae bacterium
GGGACTGTACAGGCACTATGACGGGACTGTGACCAATGCTGACATCAACGGAGCAGCAAACATCTTAAGGAAAGTATTCCCAAAGGTGACCCGATGGGATAGGGGCATTGTGGACATGCCCTGTTCTGCAGGATACACGATCCCTGCAGGTTCATGCCGCCTGGCGGCATAACAGAAACCCCTTCCGACGTAGTCGGTGGTGGGTAGTTCATATTACTCTATCAGAGACCGAGAAATGCTGCCATATTTCCCCGTTTACCGTTCGTTGCCCTGTGGGAGAAAAGGTAAGAGGGATTACAACAGGTACATATGCCCGGAAGTTCTATGTTTGCGGCGGGGACTCCGGCTTCTATCATTATGAGTCTGTTTGCGGCCCTTAGATCGAGCAGGTATTTGTCGTCATTTTTGGGCATCATGAAGGTATGATCGCTGCGGGTATCTCCGGCAGACAGAAGACAGCCGGGGAATTCCTTCATGAAAACATCCGCCACATCCTCGCTTATCTCATAACAGTCCATACAGATACAGGGCCCTATCCCGCATATAAGGTCGGAAGGATCCGTATCAAAGTTATCGTGCATGGCCCTTATGGTTGCTGCTCCCATTCTGTTTACAGTCCCGCGCCATCCGGAGTGTGAAAGCCCTATAGCCTTATGGACCGGGTCTGCGAAGAACAGGGGTACACAGTCGGCGTAGAAGGTCACAAGTACTATGCCGGGAATGTTTGTTATCAACCCATCGGTGTCCGAATAGTCAACCGGACGTACTACGCCCTTGCCTTTATCTTCTTCGGTAACAAGGCGTATATTGGTCGTATGGGTCTGTACTCCCGTGACAAAGTCGTTCATATCGCATCCGAGCACAGCTGCCATTCGGGAAAAATTCTCATCAACACATGCCTTATCATCACCGCGCGTATATCCGAGGTTCATGGAAGAATAGATCCCGCTGCTCACTCCACCCAAACGGGTGGAAAAGGCATGGCGCACTCCGGAAATACCGCTTAAGTTGTTGAAGGTGAGATATTCTACGTTGCTTTTAATGTTTTTTATCATGACAGTTATTGTATAGAATTATCCGTGTGTATGCAAGTGTACGTTGTAAAGTGCATGAAAATGATCCATTCGTTTTTTCTGTGTGTTTACAGTAAATTTATAAGATGTGCATAATAGACAAAGATAACCGAATTTAGTATACTTACTTAAATGTGGGCACAAGTTATTGTGGTTTCCATATAAAACGGTCCGTCGGGCCGGCATTACGGAAAGGCAGAAAAATGGATAATAACAGACCGAGAAGCCGTGAGAAAAGGGTTGTTGACGGCGGCAAGGATATACATAAGAAAGGACAGGGACTGGGAACAGGACCTGTAGGGAGCGGAGGAAGGCCTTCGGGCGGCGGATCTGCACCGCTTAAGAGCGGTGGCGGTAAGTTCGGTATGGTGATCATAGTCGTCCTGATAATACTGGGCAGTTTATTGTTCGGAGGATCAGATGATGAGGTGTCATATGACAGTTCGCAGCAGTCCCAGAATTCCCAAGATTACGGTTCGGACGATGATCTTTTTGAGACAGATGAAGATCAGGATGACGCAAGTTACGAATTTGCGGAAAATGAGAATACCGAGGCTGCAGATACTGCGGTGGCCGAAGGTGCAAGGGACAAATATACGGTACTTAAGGGCGACGGAAGCGATACCGTGACCATCATGATGTATCTGTGCGGTACCGATCTTGAGAGTAAATACGGTATGGCGACCAACGATCTTACGGAAATGACCAAGGCCAATATTTCCGACAGGATAAATCTTATCGTTTATACCGGCGGTTGTAAGAAGTGGAAGAATAATATAGTAAACAGTAAGACCAATCAGATATACCGTGTAAGATCCGGACAGCTTGAGTGCCTTGAATCGGATCTGGGTTCCAAGGCAATGACCGATCCGCAGACGCTTACCGATTTCATAAAATACTGTGCAAAAAATTTCCCTGCAGACAGGAACGAACTTATCTTATGGGATCACGGCGGCGGTTCGATCAGTGGTTTCGGATATGATGAGAAGGATGCCTACGGTGATTCGATGGCCCTCGGAGGAATCAATACGGCGCTTAAGAACGCAGGGATGAAGTTCGATTTTATAGGTTTTGATGCCTGCCTCATGGCTACGGTCGAAAATGCGCTGATGCTTGAACAGTATGGCGATTATATGATAGCTTCGGAAGAAACCGAACCCGGAGTGGGATGGTATTATACCAACTGGCTTACGGAATTATCTAAAAATACAGCAAAGCCTACGGTCGAAGTAGGCAAGCGCATCGTAGATGATTTTGTCGATGTGTGCAACAGGGACTGTCCGGGACAGAAGACCACACTGTCTGTTGTCGATCTGGCAGAGCTTAAGGCCACGGTACCTTCACAGCTTACCGGTTTTGCGAAATCGACAAATGAGCTTATAAAGAACAGGGAGTATAAGAAGGTATCGGATGCCAGATATAATACAAGAGAGTTCGCCCAGAGCATGAAGATAGATCAGGTTGATCTGGTACATCTGTCGAGAAATATGGGTACTGCGGAGGGTGATGCTCTTGCGAGTGCATTGGAGGGCGCGGTCAAGTATAACAGGACTGCTTCCTATATCAATAATGCAAACGGCCTGTCGATCTATTTTCCTTATAAGAAGGCAGGTAATGTTAAAAATGCGATCGCCGCATATAAACTTATAGGGATGGATGAAGAGTACGGCAGATGCATCCAGGAATTCGCAGGTCTTGAGGCAAGCGGACAGATTGCGGCCGGCGGGGATTCATCTCCGTTATCTTCGCTGTTTGAATCCTTTGTCGGATCGGGAAGTTCACAGGAGGCTTCCGGAGGGGATGCCGATATCATATTTGATATGCTCGGCAGCCTGTTATCAGGCTATGACGGAAGGGCTCTTGATAACAGGGAAACTGCGGAATATATCAGCGAGAATTACTTTGATGCAAGCCGCCTTGTATGGAAACAGAACAGTGATGGTAAAAATGTGATCGAGCTTCCGAAGGATCAGTGGGATCTTATAAAGGAATGCGATCTGAATGTTTTCTACGATGACGGAGACGGCTATATCGACCTTGGCCTTGATAACGTATTTGAACTGGATGATGACGGTAATCTTATAGGCGATCATGCTGATACCTGGCTGGCCATAGACAAGCAGCCCGTTGCCTATTATCACCTTGATACTGTTGAAGAAGGAGAAGATTATACCATAACAGGTTATGTTCCCGCATTGCTTAACGGTGAGCGCGTTAAGCTCATCCTGGTGTTTGATAATGATAACCCTTACGGTTATATAGCAGGTGCGGAAAGCGTATATAAGAACGGCGAGACAGATACGGCGGCCAAGAATCTTACTGAGGTCGGAGCGGGAGATGTGGTACAGTTTATCTGTGACTATTATTCGTATGACGGTGAGTATCAGGATTCGTATATGCTCGGTGATGAGATCACGCTTACCGATGATACCGAGATAGCCAATGTGAAGATAAACAGTGATAAAGCGAGCGTAATGTACCGTTTAACGGACATTTATCAGCAGAATTACTGGACGCCGGAATTGCCGTGAGA
>JAFSZZ010000193.1 GCA_017458765.1 Lachnospiraceae bacterium
CTGCCTCCGTTTTGGTTAATTTTCAGGGAGAGGACGCTCGAATCTCCCTTCTTTACAGGATTTGAGGCGTTTTAGGGCATCGGTTCGAATCCTGTTATCCCGATAGCCGGAATGAGTCAGGAGATACGTCCCCTGACTCATAATACTTAACTGAAAAGCTGCCCCCACTGCTATATCATGCCGTTATTTGACGTTGATATAGATCGTTATTGGCTTGCTCTTAGCGCACTTTATAATAACCCTTGCAGGTTTTCCTTCCTTAGTGGCTTTCTTCGCATATACAACACCATTCTTAACGGTCACGCCTCCGTATGCGGACCAAGCTAACTTCGTTGCATCCGTACTGTACTCGGTAACATACGGTATAAGATCAATAAAGAACCTGTCATAGCTGCCCTGCTTCATCTTAATCGTAACTGAATTGGTCGCAGGATCGATCTTTATCTTATTAGTATTTGGATCGCGCGGAAGCAGGTTTTCACTGTCATTTACAAGAATAAGCTCCGGATTGCCCGACTTAACTGTAATCTTCACTACGCTTAAGTTGTATTTCTTATCATCAGTCTTGTCTTTGGATCTTACGATCACATAAGCAGTACCTATACCCTTTGCTTTAACTTCGGCAGTGGCGAAAGCTTTAGAGCCCTTGGCATCGGGGATGGCAGTTTCCTGTGCATTCTCGATACTTATTATGTTTTCGTTAGTCGAAGTAAATTCAAATGTCAGGTTATCTTTCTTTTCTGCCTTGCTTATCACTGCGGTAACTACAGTTCCTCTCCTGTCTTCAAAAGCTGTATCAAGCGTTGACCTTGCAGCTTTGGCCGAAAGCTTATAATCCTTGTCATTTATTGTGTTCTTGTATCTCTTTGTCTCGTAATCGGTAGCAGATACCCTTATGGGATAATCACATACATATTCAACAGCCTTCTTTTCACCCTTATCCTTGACAAGCTTCATGGTAACCCGAAGGACGGTCATACAGGATGTCATGCCTGCAGCCGTTAGCTTATTTGGCCACTTGGCTGTGATCAGTCTCTTACTTGCGCTTGCCACTGCCGGAAGCTTCTTGCCACTTAAAGCCTTAAGCTCCGGATAATCATCTATCATGTTCTTGAGCGGAGCATTAAGTGATCCGGCATCGAACTTGTTAAGTATCTGGAACTTAACCGATGCCACCTGTTTAACCGAGCTTTCAGGCATAAGGGTTGCGTTAAGTGCTATCTGTTCTCCTGCCTTTAAGTCTATCAGTATATCCTTATAATCTTCAAGCGCAATACCCTTGGCTTCATCGGATACATAGACCTTACACTGTTTAACCTTATTACCGCAGTATACATAAACCGTAGCTTCACCGGCCTTAAGCGATCTTACCACAGCCCGGGACTTTCCTTCCCCGGTCTTATCAGCTGCAATAGTCACAACATCAGTATTACTGCACTTAAACTCAATATCCGGTTTCTTTTCATCATAAACCGCTTCTGCGGTGAGGTTAAATTCTTCTCCGGTTATCAGATAGTATTCCTTGTTGCTTAAGGTGAGCTTCTTAACAGGAACGTCCGCATCCTTGGGCTTGAATTCCTCATCGTAAGAATCATCTATCACGTAAACAGCTTCTGCCGTAATTGCCCTTGATCCTACCCTTATCTTAACTGTGGCATTTGGATCTCCCGTATCTCCGCTTATCGATGCTGCTCCTTTTATCGTCCACTTCTTAAACTTATATCCCTTGGAAGGAGCATTATATTGAAGGGTGAGTTCATCATTCTTTTCAGCCTTTGTTACAGCGGATCCGTCTTTGTTCAGTGCCTTACCGTTTGTTACGCTTACTTCTACAGGCCCGGCTTTAACGGTAACATCACATTTTACCACCTTATCGCCACAGCCTGCCCAAAGAATGGCTTCACCTTCTTTTCTGGCCTTAAGAGTAGCCGTATTACCGGTTTGTGTCATAGACACAACTGACGAATCCGAACACTTAAAGGTCAGTTCGGGTTCTTTACCTTCACCCGAGGTTGATACGACGGCATTTACACTTAAGATGTATTTTGCACCGTCTCCAAGTTGAAGTTCAACAGAAGTCCTGTCAAGAACAAGAGAGCTTACATTCTTCTCTTTGATCTCCTGATCACTCTCATCCAATCTTTTATAGATCGCCTTTATTATAACGTCATCTCCTGGCATCTCAAAATATGCCGCTCCGTCATAGACTTCTCCGTCTTCTTCATCTTTCAACGGCTGAGGGCAGGATTCTTTCTCCTCCTCGGTATCGATCATATTAACCGATAAGGTATTTCCTTCTCCATCCATGGCAAGCCATTCTGTAAACTCATAGTTCTCGGTCATCTCATACGGATAGTCAGCCACGATATAGACAAGCTCTTTCTCCTCTGCTTCATAGAGAAGGTCTCCGGACTGATCATAGGCTGATCCATCGATCACATCCACGAAATAATCCGAGCCGTAAAGAGGTATAATAATCTCCATATATGCATCTTCATATATTTCCGGATCCGGATTGTATGTAAGATACGCAGTTACGCCATAGTCGATATTATTGTCATCAGCGACTTCAATAAGATCTTCAAGCCAATACTCGGTATTTATATCCTGTATTTCCATCCATGACCAGCCAGCGGGAAGATAAGGTGTCAGATCATCAAGGCACATACCTTCTTCAAGATACAACTCATTCAGTAATTCAAGATCATCATCCTTAAATTCCGCTTCCGGCTTGGATACTATCGTGTACGTTTCTGTCAGGATCTCGCTCCTGTCCATGCCGTCCTTTATTGCAACGGCTTTTAATACCGTGTCACCCGGCGCATCTATATATATTCCTTCATTCCCGGTAGTTTCATATGCTTTTGCGTTTTTGGAAATATTTCCCAAATCATCTACTGGTTCACTTCCGTCAAGCGTATACCATATTGGGGCCCCCGCGGTATCTGTCCTCAGGATGACTGAAACGTTATTATGGTAAGTAGCTCCAGCAGGCATCGCCATCGGTTTCGCGGTGCATTCAGAGCTTTCTATAATAACATCACACCAGACTTCCAGTGTTTCCTGTTCATCAACCTCATCCGTGTCATAGTTATAGACAAGCAGATCCTCAGGAACCTTAATATTACCCACTACAGTGAACATCTGCGTGCTCAAGACATTTTCCCTGAATTCATCAGGAGCCGGTTTCTCCCATGTTACGGGGAGGTATTCCGTACTGTCGTCATCTGTCAGTATAACGATCGTATCAGGCAGCAGCTTGTTTAGTCCGTCCCAGTCAGCACTTCCCGTATTATTATCAAAACCGTCATTAAGCTGATCTTCAAAAATGAGCTTACCGCTTGCCGCATCTTTCTTAACGATAAACCACGCTTCCTCATCGTACACTTCGAGAATACATGCATCTAAGGTCGGATCGAAAGCTACGCCAAATCCATACCCTGAAACAGGCCATTCATATACAGGTAATTCTTCATATATATCGTATAGAATCCCCGGAGCATCAGCCTTTAGTACATCTTCGTAATCATTCCTTATGTTAAGTTCTATATCTCCCTGATATTCTAGGATACCCTTATAGGAATATCCCAAAAGTTCCTTTATTGTCTTTCCGCTTTCCTTATCCCTAAGATCATCGAATTCAAGTGTCACGTAGGCAGAATAAGCCGTGGCTGCTTCGGCAAGCTTTTCTTCACCCTTTCCCTCCGGGTTGTATTCGATCGAGAAACCGGCGGACGGATCCAGCGTATATTCCTTTTCAGTATTATTTGTTGTTATTCGTATCTTTGCTTCATTAGGTGCAGTACTTAAGGAAAAGCCCTTTTCCGGTTCCTCGAGTACAAGGTCAACAGCTTTAATGGTACTTGAATAAGCAAAAACAGCTTCCAGTGTTAAGTCACTGTCGGGCGTTTTTATGTCAAAGTCATCATCTGTTATTACTGCAAGGCCCGGAATGACCGTACTGTCTGTAGGGATCTCACTGCCGTCTTCGTAATTGAGCTTTAAGCTGTCGGGTGTGACCTTCCAACCGGCAAGTACATATTTACCGTCTTCATCATCAAACAGAACATCCATCGAACTGATGGAAACCGCCTGTCCATCCGCTGCCTCATAGATAATGCCGTCATTTCCGTATTCACTGATAACTCTGTTTTCAAAGGCTGTTCTCTCACTTTCCTCAGCATTAAGCAGGGTCCTTTTGATGCGCAGCTGATTGCCGGATACAGGCATGGGAGAAGGTTCTTCTCCCGGTATTTTTTCGTTCGCTTCAAAACACAGCAGGATTCCACCCGCATATCTGTAAGTTTCTGAAGTGAAGGAATAACCCGGTACAGTGACATTAACTGCAATTTCCCCATCCGGTATAAAGGTATCTGTACCCGAAGAAATATCCGATATTTTCACCTCTGCATAATAAGTTTCGTCTGCCTTGGCAATATAATCGTTCCATATGGGAGCCTTTGAAGCTTTTCCTTCCGCAGTCATTACCTTCTTAGACCAGGAAACTGTTATACCCTTGGAAGCCGGATAGGTAATGACAGAATCATTGCCTTCATTTTTGTAGGTAAGCCCTGTTACTGAATCCGGCAGTTTTTTCCCTACCTGCACCTTCTCTATGGCCAGGTTCTCAATCGATTTTGTCCTTGCAGCATAGACCGGCTTAATATAGACAGTTGTATCCGGTACCATACATTTAAGGTCCATTTTTTTGAGATTCTCTTCAGTGAATCCGTATTTCTCATTTATGTAAGGGCTTGTGCCTTCCTCATCCCTTGAAACTCTCCACCCGAGGAAAGGCCTGCCACTGATAAACCGGGCACGGAAAGCCAGTTCGTCGCCCTCTTTCTTTATCAGTTTATTAAATGTATCCTTCTCGCGTTCCTTATAATAAAGCTCACGGGTTGCAACCGTTTCCAAACGGAAGCTTTTCGTGCTCTTCATACTATCGGCCCAGTCCTTAGACCAAAACGATTCTCCGTTAGGTTTAGACCTCTGCTTGGCATAATCATTTACGGCATAAGCAGTGATCTTATACGAGCCTTCGTTGTTTACGGTTATGCCGTTACCGTTATAGAGTTTGACTTCAGAAGTTGTCCCGTTATTCTCAAGTGTGTAGAAAATAGCATCACCGGGGTGGCCTGTTGTCAGATATACGGACTGACCGGACCCGCTCAACATCTCATTATCGCTTATCTCAACAAGCTGACCGTCTTCACCCATTTTCATAACCTTTGGAGCGGCTGTGACAGGTGTGCCTTCACCGGTATAATCAATCTTTTTAGTATCATTGTCATACCAGTTATCATAGCTTCTTAGCCATGCCAGGATTACCTCGGGAAAATGCCCCTGCATGATCGCATCGGAATTCTTCGCTAAGGTTCCGGCCAGCCACATCTCTCCCTTGGTGCTCTTGTCAATCGTCCCGGCATTGTCGTAGTCATATTTTAACAGTCTGAATACCATTCCCATCAGAGTGGGATAATATGACTTGAACTCTTTAAGCTCGGCCGGAGTCATTACATCCTGGATACCCTGCTGACCATAACTGTTGTCCGTCAGCTTGTTCCAGATTTCATCAAGCCATTTCTGCTGAACGGCCCTGCTCTTGTCCCATCCCTTATCATCACCGATAAGGTCATCATATAAGGTTAGCAGGGTATTTCCGCTTCCGACTATGGGGCTGTTGAATTTATTCAGTACCCCTCCCAACACTGCAGAAAGCTTCGCCATTTCCTCCGGTGTTTTAGACATCATCAGCTGAACAAGACCCCTGAACGCTTCCTGCGCGGACACACCGTTATTGATCCACTGCTTACCGGCTTCACCCTCACTCATTTTATATTTGCTGTAGCTTTCCCTGGTAACATTTTTATCACTCGCTAACAGGTTCCAGTTAAACACTTTGTTATAGAGCTCCGGCAGCCAGTTCTCAAGTATCTTACCGTTATCTCTCATATGGAAAGTATATGCTTCAAAATTGTCAAAAAAGTTCATCCTGCCCATGGTGATATAGTATTCACTGAAAAAATCAACAAAAGCCAGTTCATCATTGATTGCCAGGAGTTGCTTGACCATTTTGGGCCTTTGGTCATTATATTTAGCGCTGCGTACATACCATGGGTCATTGTCATAGTAGAGGGTAACATTATCAACCTTCTTTGATATTTCAGCAGGCCTATCTGATTTTACAGGCGTTTCCTTCACCTGAGGGTCACCGGGCACATAGTGATCCACGCCATAGCGTTTAAATTCCAGTTCATAGGGTGCTAATTGGGGGACCAGATCCACCTTGTTTATTATATTGTGAACGCAGTAATAGCATTCGTTACCCTTTTCCGTCCTGGAATTGTCCCTGTAATCGGTTCCGCCCGCAGGAACTTCGTAGCAATAGGCAAATATCTGGTTCTTGTTCTTGTAGTCCGAATTCTCTCCATAGGTATCCACAAGGAATTTACCCGTAAGGTTTGCCGTGGCGCTTCCGCGTGAATATCCGGTAATAAAGAACTTGACCCTGCCCTCCTTAAGGTCTTTCTCGAGACCGTAGTTCTTAATATAGTATTTCAGCTCATCCATGACATGGGTTCTTGCTGATTTAAAGCCCGAATGTTCATCCTTCATGTCATCCGTATTGGAGCCGTTAATGGTCATATTGCCGGCCCATTCTTTTTCATAGCCGTCGCCTCTTACAGCAATAGGCACAAGGGTGTATTCCTCCCCAGCCCTGTTCCTTATTGTCTTCTTACCGATAGCAACACCAATTGAATCATCGGTAGGTTTTTTGGCATACCAGGTGTTTATATAGATATTATTCTCAGAAATACCTATCTGCTGCATCAGGCTCTTTATATTGGTGAACTTATACCGGTAATCCTCCTGGGTCTTTATACTGGCATCGGCGCTGGCCATGGCCATGTTCAATCCAAAGGTGGCAAGATGGTTATCATATTTCTTCGGATCGGTGAAAAAGAAACCGTCCGAATAATAATACTTGTTTACGATATCGGTGCCTTCTGTTGTGTGCGAAGGAGAAGACACATAGCCGTAATAAACCGGGTACTCAGCACCGTCGGAACCTGTGAATTTATAATTCGTCATACCGTCCGCTTCACCGGTTGCTTTAGTGATATCCCTTGTCTTCCATTCATTGTAATTAACTGGATATACTTCTGCCTTACCGGGATTCTCTTTCGGGTCTGATTCACTTCCCGCCATGATATAAAGTATTCTGTCTCTAAGTTCAACATGCTTGTTGTCTTTGTCGCAGCGAAACTGCCTTACATCAAAATTGCCGTAACCGGTACTAAGACGTCTGATTTTTTCATCATCTGAATTATGTACCCATACCTCACTACCGGCACCCAGAGCCCCGGTTCCGGGATTTATATAAGCTCTGGAAGCTACACCTGTCTGAAGGACAAGATTACTTTTTTTACCGCCTGCGGTATTATCTTTAACTACCACCGTCCCTGAAAGGGCAAGATCATCCTGGCTGTCGACCCAGATACCGCCTCCGTCAACATCAGCACTGTTCCCTGTCAGCGAAACCCCGCTCACACCGCATCCGTTTGCATTAAAATAGATACCGCCTCCGTATTTGGAATAATTTCCTGTAAATATACAGTTGGTAATTGAAGCTTCCTTACCGTTGGCGTAGATGGCTCCGCCGTATTTCTGCCCTACATTATTTTTGAAAGTGATTCCTCTTACCTGATTATTTCCGTTATTTGGCAGATAGATGCCCCCACCGTGTTTAACCGCCAGATTATTGTCTATGCTTGTTTTCCCGTACCCGTATACCATTATCTTATCGGAATCAAGGTATATGGCACCGCCAAGGTCACCGGCACGGTTCGCTGTTATCCGGGTATCATTATCCATACCGAGCACACCGCGTGCTCCGTTCATATAAACGGCCCCGCCGTCTTCCTTGGCAAAATTGCACACTATCTTAGTGTTGGTAAGCTGTATATTAGCCTGGGATTCGGCATATATGGCGCCGCCGTATTTTGCGGCACAGTTAGCTATGGTAAGGTCTCTCAGATCAACAGTTGATTTTGAGTTGGCATATATGGCACCGCCCTTACCTGAAATATATCCTCCCACAAGTCTTCCCGTTTTATAGGTGTAAGTTTTTTCGTTTTCCCTGAAGGAAACTCCATTCTGGGTAAAACGTGTATCTGTCATCTCTACAACACATTTTCCGCCTGTGATTATGAGTTTGGCATCCTCTTCAAGTACAAACATATTTCCGGTTGATTCGGGATTATCCATAATATAGTAAATATTATCCTTGCCGCTCCCATACGGTGCACGGAAAAGCGAACGGCAGTCAAGCTGCAGATGAATCGTCTTCCCCTTACTGATCAATATAGGCTCGTCTATGAACATATCTTCTGCAAGTCTAATTTGGGGAACCTTTTCCTTGCTTTTTGTCTGCGCAAGAGAAAAAGCGTCCTTAAGCGTCAGACCATTTGTCGCAAGATTATCCACATATATTGTGCTGCGGAATACGGGATCTCTATAAGACCCGGTCCTGTCACTGCATATTTCCGTATCATCATCGGAAGGTTCACTGTTATTCTCTTCCCCGCCTGTAATAATCCGGCCCGAACCAAGGCCGTTTTCTTCCATCCACAATGCGACATCCTCATCCGTAAGAGGAGGGTCATCTTCAGACGGACCTGCGTAAACATCCTGATCCGCCACAGGATTTATTACTTCATCCGTGTTTTGATTAAGATACGTTTCAGCTGCCTGTACCGGTACCGTCAGAAGTACTGATTGCGGTATACACTCCAGTGCAAGTACAAAACTGAGTAAAACACTTAAAAACCTTACAAATCTCTTTTTCATTACCTTTCCTCCTGTTTTTTTCGGGATGGACCTGAGTTGTTTCCTTCCATAGGTATCCACGCGTATCAGCGCGTATTTTGTGATTTTTTACTTAACTCTCGCATAATTCTCTACAAAAAAACGGCGGAGAGACTCCCCGCCCATTCGGTTGGACCAAAATCTTACGACAAGGCCACAACAGGCCTCGCCTGTTGATTATAATATACCAAAAAGATTAGGAAAACGCAAGAAATCCACTGTTGTTTTCGAAGGACACAATACTGCCTCCGTTTTGGTTAATTTTCAGGGAGAGGATGCTCGAATCTCCCTTCTTTACTGGATTTGAGGCGTTTTAGGGCATCGGTTCGAATCCTGTTACCCCGATAGCCGGAATGAGTCAGGAGATACGTCCCCTGACTCATTCATCCCACTGTCTTACTTCTTTGTGTACAGGAATTTTATTGTTCTGCTTCCGGTGCAGATGCCGTTCTTTACAGCTTTGATCGTGATGGAGCCGATC
>JAFSZZ010000021.1 GCA_017458765.1 Lachnospiraceae bacterium
GATTTATGACCCGCCCCAACATGAGCAAGAAGTGGGGCTTAGCACCACGGAATTGTGACGCGAAGCTAATCCTTTAGGGCGAATGGTGGGTAGGATTGTGGGAGTGCGAAGCACGGAACAATCCGTTAATCATAAAAAAGTATAGTTTTGACCCCTAAATCATGATATGAAAAGGAAAAGAAATGATAAGAAAGTATGACAGAAAGCTGGTTCTTGAGAACGGAACCGAAATAACGGGGTATTCATTCGGCGCAGCCGGGGATAAGGTCCTTGAGCTGGTCTTCAATACTTCAATGGTAGGATATCAGGAGATAATCTCTGATCCGTCCTATACGGACCAGGCGGTTGTAATGACCTATCCGCTTATCGGGAATTACGGGATGAGTGATGAGGATTACGAGTCAAAGAGGCCGTCGATAGGGGCGCTTATCGTAAGAGAATACAATGACGAACCGTCAAGCTGGAGATCGGATAAGACCCTCGGAGAGGTCATGGAACAGTTCGGGATCGCCGGAATAAGCGGCGTGGATACAAGGCGGCTTACCAGGATAATCAGAGAGACCGGAAGCTGCAAGGTCCTTTTGACCGGGTCAGACAGGCCGCTTGCTGAAGCGGTTGAATATCTGAAGAACACGGAGCTTCGCAGGGACCAGGTATCGAGGGTATCCGTAAAGGAAAGCTATATATCGGAGGCATCGGATGACATTGGATCCGCGGGAGCAGGTAATACTGCCGTAAATGGCCGCATATTCAATGTAGTGGCTATCGACTGCGGAATGAAGCTTAATATCGTAAGAGAACTTAACGCACATGGCTGCAGGGTTACGGTAGTACCGTACGATACCGCGGCAGAGGACATAGAGGCACTGAATCCCGATGGAATATTTATTTCCAACGGACCGGGAGATCCGACGGATGCCGTTCCCGTCATAGAGGCGGTAAAGAAGCTTAAGGGACGTTACCCCATGTTCGGGATCTGCCTCGGACATCAGATTATAAGCCTTGCATACGGAGCCAGAACCTATAAGCTTAAGTTCGGACACAGGGGAGGCAATCATCCGGTTATGGATACAGCAACCGGAAAGATAGAAATGACCTCACAGAACCATTCCTATGCAGTTGACCCGGACAGTCTTAAGGATACCGGGCTTACCGTAACGCATGTCAACCTTCTGGATGATACCGTGGAGGGGATGGAGTGTGTAAAAGACAGGGTTTTCAGCGTACAGTATCATCCCGAGAGCGCACCGGGACCCTGCGACAGCGGATATCTGTTTGACAGGTTTACAGGTCTTATGTCGGCCGGTAAGATCTGAAACAACGAAGAAGAGGTGTAACTATAATCAACAGCGAATGTAAGGAGCATGAAATGCCTAAAAACACATCGATCAAAAGAATAATGGTGATAGGTTCGGGACCTATTGTCATCGGTCAGGCGGCGGAATTCGATTATGCCGGAACCCAGGCCTGTCTTGCGTTAAAGGAGGAGGGATACGAGGTTATCCTCTGTAACTCCAACCCCGCCACGATAATGACAGACACCGCAATAGCGGATAAGGTATATATGGAGCCGCTGACCCTTGAATATGCCGCAAGGATAATAAGGCGTGAGCGTCCGGATGCGATACTCCCCGGAATAGGAGGACAGACCGGCCTTAATCTTGCGGTAAAGCTTGCGAAGAAGGGGATACTGAAGGAATGTAATGTGAAGCTTCTCGGGACAGGCATTGAAAGCATAGAAAAGGCCGAGGACAGGGAGCTGTTTAAGGAGCTGTGTATGGAGATAGGTGAGCCCGTGCTTCCGTCCATAGTGGTCAATACCATGGAAGAAGGACTTAAGGCTGCTGAGGAGATAGGATATCCGGTCGTCATACGCCCCGCGTATACTCTCGGCGGAACGGGCGGAGGCTTCGCGGATGATGAAGACGAATTCCTTGAGATAATAAAGAATGCGCTTGCCTTATCTCCCGTATCCCAGGCACTTATCGAGAAAAGCGTTAAAGGATACAAGGAGATCGAATACGAGGTAATGCGTGACGCCAATGATACGGCCATCACCATCTGTAATATGGAGAATCTTGACCCGGTCGGAATACATACCGGCGATTCCATTGTCGTATGTCCGTCGCAGACCCTTACCAATAAGGAATACCAGATGCTAAGATCCTCTGCGCTTAAGATAATCCGCGCCCTTAAGATAGAGGGTGGATGTAATGTCCAGTTCGCACTGGATCCCAAGTCATTTGATTACTACCTCATAGAAGTTAATCCGCGTGTTTCGAGGTCGTCAGCCCTGGCAAGCAAGGCAAGCGGTTATCCCATAGCCAGGGTATCCGCCAAGATCGGCGTAGGCATGTATCTTAACGAGATCCACCTTGTAAATACGCTGGCATCCTTCGAGCCGGCGCTTGATTATGTCGTGGCCAAGCTCCCGAGATTCCCGTTTGATAAGTTCGCGGACGCCAATAACAGCCTGAGTACGCAGATGAAGGCTACGGGTGAGGTGATGAGCGTAGGAAGAACCATGGAGGAGAGCCTCCTTAAGGCGATAAGGAGCCTTGAGCAGGGTGCAGATCATCTGTATATGGAGAAGTTCGATCCCATGGACACGGATGACCTTAAGAGCTACATTTCCATCGGAACGGATGACCGTATCTACGCCATGGGCGAGCTGCTGCGCCGCGGCGTTCCGCATAATGAGCTCCATGATGCCACAGGCATCGATTATATCTTCATAAGGAAGCTTGATAATATAATAAAAATGGAGCAGGAGTTAAAGAAGCACATAAACGATCTGTTGTACCTGTATGAAGCCAAGAGAATGGGCTTCTCGGATAAAGCGGTCGCAAGGCAGTGGGGCATGTCCGAGGACGAGGTATATAAGATAAGGACAGATAATGATATAATGCCGGTATATAAGATGATCGATACCTGCGCGTCCGAGTTCAAGAGCTATGTTCCCTATTTCTATTCAACCTACGAGGATGAGAACGAGTCAATAGTAACGGATAAGAAGAAAATGATCGTTCTGGGCTCCGGCCCCATAAGGATCGGGCAGGGTATTGAATTCGATTATTCCACGGTTCACGCGGTCAATACGATAAGGGATGCAGGGTTTGAGGCAATAATAATAAATAATAATCCCGAAACGGTATCGACAGATTACAGTCAGGCCGACAAGCTGTATTTCGAACCGCTTACGGTTGAGGATGTCATGAATATCATAAGGCTCGAGAAGCCGGAGGGCGTGATAGCATCTCTCGGAGGACAGACCGCCATCAATCTTGCGGAACCTCTTAAGAACAGAGGAGTTAAGATAATCGGAACCGATTGCGAAGCGATAGATAAGGCAGAAGACAGGGATGAGTTCAACAGGGTTCTTGACGAGCTTAATATTCCGAAGCCCAAAGGATATGCCGTGACCAACATAGAGGAAGGGGTAAAGAGGGCTTCAGAGATAGGATATCCCGTTTTGGTCCGTCCTTCCTTTGTACTTGGCGGACGTGCCATGCAGATAGTGTCAAAAGAGAAGGATTTAAGGCATTATCTTAAGACTGCCGTGGAAATAGACGAGGACAGGCCTGTTCTTGTAGATAAGTATATTAAGGGCAAAGAGGTGGAAGTAGACGCGATCTGCGACGGTGTGGATGTGTTCGTGCCGGGTATCATGGAGCTGGTTGAACGTACGGGCGTTCATTCAGGCGATTCCATGAGTGTTTATCCGCCCTACAGTATATCCGATAAGGTAAAGGGCACGATCCTGCGTTATACCAGACAGCTGGGACTCGGAATAGGGATCGTGGGCCTTTATAATATTCAATTCATTGTTGATAAGGATGAAAATGTCTATATAATAGAAGTAAATCCGAGATCGTCAAGGACAGTACCGTTCCTGTCGAAGGCTACCGGCTACAGCCTGGCGGATATAGCCACGCTGGTCATCCTCGGAGTAAGCCTTAAGGAGCAGGGGATATTCTCCATATATCCCGGTGAGAGGAAGCGCTGGTATGTGAAATCACCGGCCTTTTCCTTCAGTAAGCTCCGCGGAATGGATGCTTATCTGTCGCCCGAAATGAAGTCAACGGGTGAGGCGATAGGGTATGATGACAAGCTTCACAGAGCCATGTACAAGGCGCTGATCGCTTCCGGGATCAGGCTCCAGAACTACGGAACGGTTCTGGTCACGCTGGCGGATGAGGATAAGGAAGAGGCGCTTCCGCTTATCAGAAGATTCTATGAGCTAGGCTTTAACATCGAGGCGACCACGGTTACTGCGGAATTCCTCAGGGAGCATGGCATTAAGACCAGGGTAAGGCGTAAGCTTTCGGAGGGCAGCAACGAGGTTCTTGAAGTAATAAGAAGCGGATATGTGAGTTACGTGATCAATACAAGAGCCATCCTGTCGGGAGTGCATTACGGCGACGGCGTCGCCATAAGGCGGACTGCCACGGAAAACAATGTAACGATGTTTACATCGTTAGATACAGTAAGAGTGCTGCTCGATGTGCTGGAGGAGCTGACGATAACTGTATCGACTATAGATGAGTGCGAATAGGCTGTTATGAGCTGTGTAAACATAAGGTTATGACCGGTATCAAGAGGATTAAACAGAATTATTTATTTTGCAGTAACTATTCAGAACCCCATTCGCAAAGCCGTGCTTCGCACTTCGTTTGCTCATGTGGTTACTTCGCCATATACATACAATCCGGCATTCATGCAAGCATGTGCCGTCTTGTATGTGCATGGCTCTGAATAGTTACATTTTGCAGAGTATAGAACAGACTGTGGCATAAGGAATGCCATCATATGACATGAGACGGAGGACATCATATGTGCGGAATAGTAGGATATTGCGGTAATAAGCAGGCAGCTCCGATACTTCTGGAGGGACTTTCGAAGCTTGAATACAGAGGCTATGATTCGGCCGGGATCGCAGTGAGGAACGGCGAGGACAAGGTAAGGATAGTCAAGGCCAAGGGAAGGCTGCAGGAGCTCGCCAACAAGACCGATGACGGCAAGGCAATGAAGGGAAGCTGCGGCATAGGACATACCCGCTGGGCTACCCATGGTGAGCCTTCAGAGAACAATGCTCATCCGCACCACAGCGAGGATTATGAGGTTGTGGGCGTACATAACGGAATAATCGAGAATTATATCGAGGTTAAGGATAAGCTTCTCAAGCAGGGTTATACCTTCTATTCGGAGACGGATACGGAGGCAGTGGTTAAGCTTATCGATTACTACTATAAGAAATACAAGTTAGGGCCGGTCGACGCGATAGCAAAGACCATGGTACGTGTGCGCGGTTCATATGCGCTGGCAGTGATGTTTAAGGATTATCCGGAGCAGATATGGGTAGCACGTAAGGATTCGCCCATGATAATCGGCGTGGATGCGAAGGCAAGCTATATCGCATCAGATGTACCGGCCATACTTAAATATACCAGAAACGTATATTATATCGGTAACATGGAAATGGCCTGCCTTAAGAAAAACGAGGTTCATTTCTATAATATTGACGGCGAAGAGATAGGGAAGGATATAACCAGAGTAGAATGGGATGCGGAAGCTGCGGAAAAGGGCGGTTTCGAGCATTTCATGATGAAGGAGATCCACGAACAGCCCAAGGCAGTCAAGGATACCATAAATGCATATATAAAGGATAACACTGTTGATTTTGACACCGTCGGGATATCCGATGAGGATCTTAAGAAGGTGTCGGATATCTACATTTCAGCCTGCGGTTCCGCCTACCATGTGGGCATGGTGGCTCAGTATATCATTGAGAAGCTTGCCCGCGTGCCGGTCAGGGTGGAGCTGGCAAGTGAGTTCAGGTACAGAAATCCCATCATGGGTCCCGATTCGATGGTCATTGCGATCAGCCAGTCAGGAGAGACGGCTGATACTCTGGCGGCAATAAGAGAAGCTAAGAGCCGCGGCGTAAAGACAATGGGAATAGTCAATGTTGTCGGTTCCACGATCGCAAGAGAGTCGGATCATGTAATGTATACGATGGCAGGACCGGAGATCGCGGTTGCCACGACCAAGGCCTACAGCGCCCAGCTTATTGCCATGTATCTGTTTGCCATAAAGCTTGCATTTGTACGCGGAAATATAGATAAGGACAGACATGATGCACTTCTTGAAGAGATTAAAACTCTTCCCGCAAAGATAGAGAAATCCCTGGAGGATAAGGAGAGGCTTCAGTGGTTCACCGCGAAATTCTCCAATGTTCATGATGTGTTCTTCATCGGAAGGGGCATAGATTATGCAATAAGCCTCGAGGGAAGCCTTAAGATGAAGGAAATAAGCTATGTTCACTCGGGAGCTTATGCGGCAGGAGAGTTAAAACACGGGACAATAAGCCTCGTTGAGGACGGAACCCTTATAATAGGCGTGCTCACCCAGTCAGACCTCTATGAGAAGACGGTATCCAACATGGTGGAGGTTAAGAGCAGGGGAGCCTATCTGTGCGGGATCACGAGCAGCGGCAATTATGAGATAGAGGATACGGCTGATTTTACCGTTTATATACCGAAGACCGAGGAAATATTCGAAGCTTCGCTGGCGGTCATCCCTCTTCAGCTGATGGGATATTACATGAGCGTAGCAAGAGGTCTGGACGTTGATAAGCCAAGGAACCTTGCAAAGAGCGTAACGGTAGAGTAGAGGATCCGGGTACGTCTGACCGGTATTAAGAGATCTGCATCAGAACAAATGAAGGAAGATCCAATAATTATATTGGATGGATTAAATTATCAGGAGGAAAAAAATGATTTTGATTTATCCACTTAGTGAAATACCGAAGGTGATAAGGAAGACCTTTGAGTTTGATGAGAATGTCTTCATTAAAGCAAGAGACTTCTATGAAGTAAACAGGGACATGCGGCACCACAAGGTTGTTATCTATAAGAACGGCGAGCCGGTATTCTGCCTGGGATATATCAGGAATCAGGCTGTCAATGTAGATGTGAACAGCCCGAAAACGCAGATGAAGCTTTCGCATTTCTGGAAATACAGTGTGGAGGATGAAGGGATCGACTATTCTCACGTGGACAGATATCAGATGGTCATATATGAGAAGCTCGAGGAATACAGCTGTCATACCGCAAGACTTATTATGAAGCATAACCCCGATATGATCATAGCCTTCACGGATCCAAACGCGCGTTATTTATTTAAGGAATCCGATAAGCTCCTTATTGCGGAGAGCGAAGAAGAGCTGTTTCTTACACATCCGGAGCTTAAGGAGCTTAGGACACTCAGAGGAAAAACAGATATAGTATGGGATATCCGGGGAGTGTTTACGGGCAATGTGCCAAGCATTGAGATCATGACCGGCATGTACTGGCTTAAGAGGGAATTCTCCTACGGACCGGATAATCCGGACAAAACCTTCTACCTTATCAAACAGCCTGTAAAGGAAAACGGAATAACTGCGCTGGTTTCGAATGTGATGGGAATCGTCGGTATGCTTAAGGAAAAAAGACCTGATTTCATTCCTGTGGTTGATCTTGGGGTTGAGAATGATTTAAACCAGTTTGTCGGAAGCAGCGGAGAGGATGTCTGGGGTATGTTCTTTAAGCAGGTTTCCCCCTACAGCCTGCAGGAGGTATATAACTCCGCGCATGTGGTACTTGATCAGAATTCCAATCTGAACATGAACCCATATCTAACGGAATTCGTGTTTTCCAATCAGCGCGCGGAGCTTAAGTACGGAGATGAGCTTAAGCTTACGGATGAGGTACAGGCTTATGTTGATGAGAAGCTTAAGGCTATCTTTCCGGCAGAGAAGAAAAGGATTCTTGCCGTGGTTGTGCGGGGCAGTGACTATCTGGCTCCTTCCGTACAGAAATATGTACCGCACGGTATAACTGCGCAGGAAACGCTTGAGAAAGCGATCATGTATGTGAATGAGAAGAAGTTTGATCTTGTTTTCCTTGCTACAGAGGATAAGGCTAATCTTGACCTGTTTATGAACAGTGAGCTTAAGGACAGGCTGATCTATGTTGACCAGGACAGAGTCGATTACACTCTTGAGGAAAATCACAATAAGCTTCTGATAGAGATATACGGTCAGGAGAAAAAGGATCCATATAAGCGGGCGCTTGATTATATCTGTGTGTTGGAAGCGGCATCCGGGTGTGATGCGCTCCTTGCCAATGTAGCCTGTGGAGTGGTTACATATTCACTTGGAAGGAATAAGGGATATGAATTCGTTGACGTCAGAAAGATCTAAGATACCTCCCCAAAAGTGTAAAGAGGTATCCCTCGACGGATGCAGACTGATCGGGAGAGGCCTGAAGGGGGAAGTATACCGGTACGATGATGAACTGATCATTAAGATATATAACAGCAGTTATTCATACGGCGATGTTGAACGTGAAGCTGCTTTATGCCGAAGAGCCTTTGTTCTGGGGGTTCCCACGGCCATTTCATTCGGGGTCGTGTCTGTGGGTGACCGTTACGGAGCCATGTATGAGCTCGTGGATGCCGAAACCCTGTCGGCCCTTATAGCAGCCAATCCGTCCCGTATTTCATATTACGCGAAGGAAATGGCTGATCTGGCCCATACTGTTCATGGTACCGTGGCGGAGGACAAAGATGATTTTCCCGAGGTGAAGGACAGGTTCAGGGAATATATAATTAATGGTCTTCAGCGCACACACAGTGATCTGGCCGGCAGATGCATGAAGCTGTTGGACGATATGCCGCAGACGAAACATCTGATCCACGGGGATTTCCATACGAGCAACGTGTTCCTTCACGGTTCTGAGACACTGCTTATAGATATGGACCGACTTTCCGTGGGAGATCCGGTATTTGAGCTGGGAGATATGTATCTGTATTTTGTTTCGGGGGGAAGGAATAATCCCGATGGTCCGGACCCCTATCTTGGGATCTCATATGCGGTCTGCCGGGAGTTCTTTGAACTTTTCATGAAGCATTATCTGAAGCAATATTTTAAGACAGAGGATGAAACACGTATCGGCGAAGCGATGGATAAGGCTAAGCTGTTAGCCGACTTAAGGCTCATTAACCGGTATTGGAAAGCGGGAGAACTTACGGAAGAAAGCAGCTTAGAAGTAGATGATCTGACCGATGAGATAAAAATGCTGCTTGACAGGATCAAATGTCTGAGTATCGTATCATAATACGTAGTATTTTGAGCCTGTTCTGAACAGTTACATTATTTGTATGTGATTCGTATATAAAAATAATTGACAGAAGCTGTTTTTTCATTTATTCTGATTGAAGATGTTTGGAGAGCTTAAGTATGAAAAGAGAAGCAGTATTCACAAGTAGATCATTTGATTTCTTTTTTGCCTTTACACCGGGCCGGCGTAAGGGTGATTTGTGATGCTTTCATTGATCAGTCTTATGTGCGGTCCGGAAATAATACTCCGGACCGCTTTTATTTTATAAGGATATGTGTCATTAACAGAAGGGCAATTTATCATAGGAGATATTAAGGTTAATGCTCCGGAAATTATGTGTATCCTGTCAGAGACAAGAGCATCAACCTGTCAGCGATCAGGGCATCTTTCGGTCAGAGACAAGAGTATCATCCTATCAGAGATCAGAGTTTCCGGAGGGAGGGACATTATGATGGACAGGAAAAGGATAGCATACAGCGGGCTTGAGGGTGCATTCGCACATACAGTTGCGGGAAAGGTATTTCCGGACGAGCAGCCGGTATCGTTTAAGAGCTTCAGGGAAACATATGATTCGGTGGTTAACGGCGACTGTGATTATGCGGTGCTACCGATAGATAACAGCTATTCAGGTGAGGTAACAGATGTTATGGATCTTCTGTTTGAAGGTGATCTGTACATAAATGCCCTGTATTCCCTGCCTGTGACACAGAATCTTTTGGGAACGAAGAACAGCACAAAGGAGAGCATTAAGAAGGTCTTTTCGCATCCAAAGGCTTTGGAACAGTGCGATGAATATATCAGGAAGAACGGATATGAGGTCATTCCTTCCTCCAATACCGCAAGAGCAGCAAGGGAGGTGGCAAGGCTGAATGATGACAGCATTGCAGCCATAGCCGCGATCGAAACTGCCGCAATATACGGACTTAAGGTGCTGGATGAACAGATAAACGAGAGCGGCGACAATACAACGAGGTTTGTGATACTTTCAAGGAATAAGGGGTCCATAGGGCTCTATGAAAAGGAGAAGAGCTTCATCCTTATCTTTACGGTGCCGGACAGCGCCGGTGCACTGATAGTACCGCTGCAGATCATAGCCAGGTATGATTACAACATGAAGGTGCTTCACAGCCGCCCGCTCAAGGGGTATAACTGGCAGTACTACTTTTATGTTGAGATAGAAGGGGATCATGAAACCGATAAGGGAGAGAACATGAAGCGTGAGCTTACAGAGGTATGTCTCTGCATCAAGGTACTCGGGCCCCATAACTGCAGGTGAGATATCTGCGGTTTCCGGTATGTGCACTGAGGCAGATATTCAGCCTGCCCGACAGGCAATTAAGGGAATTGCCGTGATCCGGTAATCGTCATGCGGAACGCATGATTTCTGAATGCATTTCCTTGTTGGCATTCAGAAAGTCATAAATATCCTGAGCAGCGATGTGCAGACCCGGGCAGGGAAGAAAAAAACGGCATAAAACAAAGCATGGGACAACGGGAAAAGCTTGATATAGAGATAAGATAAAAAAACAGATCAGGAGGAGAAAGTCATGGGAATGGTATATGAAAGACAGCTGGCAATACCGGCGGAGGTTAAGGAGATGTACCCACTGACCGCGCAGATGAATAAGACAGTACAGGAGCGCAGGGCTGAACTGGAAGCGATCTTTGAAGGAAGGAAGAATAAGCTGGTGCTGATAATAGGTCCGTGTTCCGCAGATAACGAGGAGTCGGTACTTGATTATATCAGCAGGCTCATTCCTGTGCAGGAGAAGGTGAAGGATAAGATCTTCATTGTTCCGAGGATATATACGAATAAGCCGAGAACGACCGCGGAAGGTTATAAGGGGATGCTGCATCAGCCCAATCCGACGGGGAAGCCGGACCTCTTTAAGGGAATAGAAGCCACAAGGCATATCCATATGCGTGCGGTAAAGGAAACCGGCTTCGCATGTGCTGATGAAATGCTGTATACCGAGAACTATGGATATCTTGACGATCTCCTCATATATGTAGCTGTGGGCGCACGCTCTGTGGAGAACCAGCAGCACCGGCTTACATCGAGCGGTATCAGCGTTCCCGTGGGAATGAAGAATCCTACCTCGGGTGATTATCAGGTCATGATGAACGCCATATATGCAGCCCAGAACAGCCATACCTTTATATACCGCGGCTGGGAGGTCCATTCGGAAGGAAATAAACGCACTCATGCGATCCTGCGCGGTTACACGGATCAGCACGGCTCCATGAAGCCCAACTATCATTATGAGGATCTGGTGAGGCTGTGTGACTGTTATGATAAGATGAACCTTCATAATCCGGCACTGATAGTGGATACCAATCACTGCAATTCCAATAAAATAGAGACAGAACAGCCGAGGATAGTTAAGGAGGTCCTGCATTCCGCGCGTCATGATGAGAGGATTGCCAGGCTGCTCAAGGGCTTTATGATAGAGAGCTATATAGTGGACGGAGCGCAGAAGCCGGGAGGCGGCTGTTACGGCCAGTCTATCACAGATCCGTGCCTCGGATGGGAGAAGACAGAGAAGCTCATATATGAGATCGCGGATATGCTGTGAATCATAAAAAAGTATAATTTTGACTCCTGAGGTGTGATCAAAGGATCGAAGGTTTGATAATGTATAGGAAGGTGTAGGAAGGTATGGGAATGTGTAGGAATAGAAGGTACAGTACAAAAGTATAAGTAAGTGTGATATGATGACGGTATCCATTTATAGAATCCTGAATTTTATCAGAAATTCGGGATTCGTACTCGACCAGGTTCTGCTAAAAGCAGGACCGTGTCATGCGGAACGCATGATTTCTGAATGCATTTCCTTGTTTGCATTCAGAAAGTCATGACAGTCGGAATATTTAAGCAGAATATTATGGACGATTAATGGCTTTCAAGATCTGTCACAGGCGGTAAAAACAGAAAAGGCGGTAGGAATATAATGATATCACTTATAGTTGCATATGCGAAGAACCATGTAATAGGAAATAAGGGATGCATCCCCTGGAGGATAAAGGGCGAGCAGAAGAGATTTAAGGAGCTTACGACCGGTAATGTTGTGATAATGGGACGCCGTTCATATGAGGAGATAGGGCATCCGCTTCCCAACCGCATGAACATCATAGTCTCCAATACCCGTAAATTCGAGGCAGAGAACTGCATGACGGCAGGTTCGCTCAAGGAAGCGATCGAGATGGCCGGCGACAGGGAAATATTCATATCAGGCGGGGCAAGGCTGTACGAGGAGTCTCTTCCTTATGTGGAGAAAATGTACGTGACCGAGATTGACTGCGAGATAGAGGGGGATACCTATTTTCCTGATTTTGATCAGTCTCAGTATGATAAAGAGATCGTTGAGAGGCATGATGAGGGAGATATCCCATATACATATGTTACATACACCAAGAAGTGAGCCGGCAAGACAGGGGGAGACAGGAGCAAGACAGTAGGACGGTTCAAGACAACAAGACAGGGCTGTACGTGGCTCTGTGAGAAGACGGAAAAGCCATCCACATGTCCGGGAAGTCAGAAGATGGCTGAATAGAAGCGGAGCAGGCCTGCGGGCGGCTCCATACCTTCTAAAAGACCTGTGTCGCCGAGGATCACCAGCTTGTTGGTGCCGTGATAATCACTGCCTGCCGTTACATAGAGGTTATACTTCTCCGACAGACCAAGCATTTGATTTATGAATTTATTCGAGAAGCCCGAATAGAAGGCTTCCACGCCCTGAAGGCCGAAGCCCATGAGCCGTTTCAGTCTTTCATCCATATCGTTTCCGAGAATGAGCTCATCCCCGCTTCCGAAGAAGGGGTGCGCAAGGACCGGGATCCCGCCGGCTCCGAGTATGCCCTCGATCGCCTCCTCGGGCTTAACATATTCCTCTTTATAATGAAGCTTATTTATATACTCATTAATAGCGACCTCTTTGCTTTCGGCATACCCGTATTTCACCATGAGGTTCCCGATATGCGGTTTGCCGGGATTATCGAGGGTAAGGAGCTTCTGTATCTCCTCTTCGGGAAAGGTGAAGCCGAATTCCGATTTAATGAATTCAAGACGTCCGGTCACCTTCTTCATCCTGAGGCTGTGTCCCTTCTCAACGAGATCAAGGATAGCCTTGGACTGCGGGTCGTAATGGTATCCGAGGATATGGTACTTTCCGAGATCGTCTCTTGTGGAGAACTCCGCCCCCGTAACAAACAGAGGGTCACCTTCCTTAAGAGCCTCCTGCACGATACCGCATCCCTTTACGGCATCATGATCCGTTACGGCGAACAGCTCAATACCCGCCTCTTTAACCTTGCCGATAAGTTCCTCCGGCGTATCACTTCCGTCCGAAACCCTTGTATGCAGATGAAGATCTATTTTTGTTCCGTTATATATATTGTTTTTCATACCTGTTACTTACGGACTGCCTGCAGCATCCGCATTTCCTCTGTTTCTGATTTATGGCCTGACTGCTGAGAACAGCATATTTTTTAGCTATCATATATATTTATAACTCATAAGAGCGCAAAATTCAACAATTAACCAAGCCTCAGGGTATTTCATATATACGCACTCAGAATTGACATTTCTTTTATTTGTAGTATAATTTTTCTGTAATTTGTGTGGGGATAAATAAGGGGTGTGCATACACATGTATATGTGTATGTATACTTTTTTTTTGTTTAAAACAGGCCGGCAGCTGCTGATCTGTCAAAAATATATGTAAATATCTTCGTCACCTTGTGCATAATAACGGATGACCGAAGACCCGGGAGGCTAAGATGCCGGTACTTATTAAGTTCGAAAACGTAGGAAAGATATATAAGACGGGTTCGGTAGTGTATGAAGCGCTCCATGATGTGAATCTGGAAATAGATGAAGGCGAGCTTGTGGTGATACTGGGGCCGTCCGGAGCGGGTAAGAGTACACTGCTTAACATGCTCGGAGGGCTTGACGCGGCATCAAGCGGTAAGATATTCTTCTCATCCGAGGAGCTGACAGCCTTCGATGACGCCAAGCTCGGAAGGTTCAGGGCGGTGGATGTCGGTATAATATTCCAGTTCTATAATCTTGTTCCCACGCTTACAGCCCAGGAAAATGTGGCTCTTATGGAGGAACTGGGGATTAAGATAATGGATCCGGTCAAGGCACTTGAGATGGTGGGGCTGGCAGAGAGGAAGAATAATTTTCCTTCACAGATGTCCGGCGGACAGCAGCAGCGTGTGTCCATAGCAAGAGCGCTTGCGAAGCAGCCAAGGCTGCTCCTGTGCGATGAGCCGACCGGAGCGCTTGATACAAATACGGGAAAGGAAGTACTTAAGATACTCCAGGATCAGAGCAGAGTCTATCACAAAACGGTAGTTATGGTAACGCATAATGCCCTGTTTGCAGAGGTGGCAGATAAGGTTATCTATGTGAAGAACGGTACTGTTGTTGAAGTTACGAAGAATGACAGTCCCAAGGATGCATTTGATCTTGACTGGTAGGCGGAATGAAGAAAAATCTTATTAAAAAAATGTTCCGCGACCTTCGGTTCAATGCGGTACAGTTTATTTCGATATTTATCATGTGCTTCCTGGCATTATTCCTGCTTACCGGGTTTGATGCGGATACGCAGGGACGCTTAAGGTCATCCGACAGATATTTTAAGAAGACCAATTTCTTCGATCTGATGCTCACATCCGAAGGGTTTACCACGGAAGACCTGGACGCGCTTGAGGCAATCCCGGAAATAGCGCATGTGAAGAGAAGCACAACCCTTAAAGGGAAGGTAACGAACTGTCTTAATAAGAAGATAGAGCTTAATTTCATCGAAGATGATGATGTATGTAAGCTGTACAGTATAGAAGGCGAGCCGTTTACGCCCGGGGAAAGAGGTATATGGATAGACTGGCATTTTGCAAAGAAGCATAACCTTTCTGTCGGCGATGCCGTGGAAATAGACATTGACGGGAAGAAAGTGTCCGAGCCGGTGGCGGGTATAGTGGATGAACCGCAGCATACGAATTTCATGATAGATGAGTCATATGCGGAGGCTAAATACGGTGAGTATGCATATGCATTTCTCGATGCGTCGGAATATCCCTTCGAAAATATTAACTTCGAAACAGTGCTCATAGATCTTAACACCGTCGATAATCAGATGTATCTGACAGATGCGGACAGGGATGCTTTCAAGGCTGCGAAGCTCAGTATCCTTGACAAAATATCCAAGAAATCCATGAGCATAATGACCAAGCCTGAGCAGGAGGCCTACGCTACACAGAGATCGGACTGTAATTTCAACGAGACAATGATAGCGATATTCCCAACACTGTTCATTATTCTTACTCTTCTCAGTACGATCACCACGATGTCGAGGATCACGGCCAAACAGAGGACTGTAATAGGAACCCTTAAGGCACTCGGGTTTGGCAGGCTTACGATAACGATGCATTATATCTCATATACGCTGGTCATTACATCCGCGGGATGCTTTCTGGGTATTCTGGCGGGTTATTACGGGCTGGGAAGCTGGCTTATCGAGGATTTCTATGATCTGTATTCAGTGCCGGACAGTACCCAGGAAATGTCTTATACCGTCCCGCTTATAGCTCTTTCCGTAGTAGTGCTGAGCGGATTCGCCAATTATGTGTCGTGCCGCCGTTTACTCGTGCTCAACGCCTCCAGGATACTTCTGCCTGAGGCGCCAAGGGCAGGTGGTGCGGGCCTCATTGAGAAGACTTTCATCTGGAAGCATTTAAGCTTTGCGACAAGATGGAACTTAAGGGATATCAATATTAACCGCTTCAGATCGGTAATGGGCGTGTTCGGTGTCTTTATATGCTCTTCAATACTGATGGGAGCTTTCGGCTTCGATGAAATACTGGCAGAGCAGGATGACTGGATATATAATGATCTGCGGCCCGCGCAGTATACGATCAGCCTGTCGGATGACGGCGGATATTCCTGGGCATATGATTATGCCAGAAAGTATAAGGGACAGATGGTAATGGTTACCAATGCGGAGCTAACCAGCCGAACGGACAGCAGACTGTTTACGGTTACCGTCGTCGACAAGGGCAATCTGTACCGTGTGGAGGATGAGAACAGGGAATATCTGAAGATCCCGCAGCGCGGAGCCATCATAAGCCATAAGGCAGCGGATACTCTTAAGGTAAAGAAGGGAGGCAATATAAGCTTCCGGTTACCGTCAGAGAAGAAGATATATACTGTTTCGGTTACCGATATATGTAAGGCGCCGGATGTGCAGGGATTAATAATAAGCAGGGAATACTTTGAGAAAATGGGAGGGTATTTCGATCCGAAAACAGTCTATTCCGATATGACGGTACCCACCTCGATAGTACAGGACAGAAAAGAAGTAACCGGTGTCCTTTCAAGGAGTGAACTGATAAGAGCCCTGAAGCGAAGCATAGCAAGCATGAACGAAATGGTCATAGTTATCGTAGTTATCGGTATGATAACAGGCTTTACCGGAATGTATAATACAGGAATCATGTCATATATTGAAAAGACAAGAGATGTTGCGACGCTTAAGGTCCTCGGCTTTGCGACCGGCAAGATAAGATGGATACTTCAGCAGCAGAATCTGTTCCTTACGGGAGCCGGAACAGTCCTCGGGATACCCGTCGGTCATCTGTATATTAAATATCTGATCGATTCAATGGATCCTACGGCCGACTATATAGTCGATCTGTCATATGTACCTTATGTTAAGATGGCGGCATTTACATTCGGATTATCGGTTATAGTGAACGGACTTATTTCGACAAGAGTAAAGAGCATAAATATGGTTGAAGCATTAAAAGGAGTGGAGTAAAGGAAATGAAGATCGTAAAGAAGATACTCGTAATACTTGTAATTCTCGGGCTTGTGGGAGGAGGCGTCTATTATTACATGCAGCCTGAGGAAATAGAGGTAGTGGTCGCGGATACGGGTTCCGTATCGCCCAAGCTGACCATGACGGGTAATGTTGAAGGTAATGAGCTGCTCACCGTTTACGCCGATGTAAGCGGAAGGGTCACACATAAGTATGTTAAGACCGGAGAGCGCGTCAAGACCGGTGATATGCTCCTTTCATACACGGATGATACTCAGAAATTCGCCGTGGATGTGGCTGAAACCAATATAGAATATGAGCAGAAGATAATCGATTCCATTAAGAGCAGCCGCGCAACCAACCAGAGTAAGGTTAATGACGCCAATGTAAGGATCAAGCAGTGCGAAGCGGTATATGCCAACCTTAAGTTCAATATAATGGCGCTGGATGCCGGAAAATATGCACATGATTATGACAGACAGAGGCAGAAGCAGGTAATAGAGAACGATATACTCAAGATGCAGGATGAGGTTTCATCCGATCAGACAAAGCTTGCCAAGATAGAGGCCGAGCTTAAGAAGGCAGAGCTTCTCGATCAGAAGATGGATGTAAGTAAGCTCGTTGAGGAGGCTAAGAGAATACAGGATAATATTTCGGAGACCAATTCAGCGATCTCAAAGAACCAGAGAGACATAGTCTGCCTCCCGATAGAAGGAATGGATCCCGCCACCTATAATGCCTATCAGCTGCTGCAGAACGATCTGGAGACGGTTACAAGGCTGTGGAGCGAGGCGCGTACAGACCGTGATACGGCCCAGTCCATGGTCAGGGCATATGATGATATCCTTGGAAACGAGCAGAAGATGGCGCTTGATGAGCTGTCACTCAACCAGGCAATGAACGAGCTTGAAAAGGCAGGCTCCGGCTGCGTATCACCCTCTGACGGAGTAATAACGAAGTGCTATGTGGATGACGGAGCGGCAGTAGAGAAGGGTGCTCCTGTATTCGAGATGCAGCGGGCTGATGATTACAGAGTCAAGCTCCTGGTATCGAAATACGACATAACATCCGTAAGGGAAGGGCAGAATGCGATCATAAATATAGGTGATTTCCAGTACCATGGAAAGGTTGAAACCATAAGCCAGTATGCGGAGGCCGACTCCTCCGGAAAGTCAAGGGCGGTAGTATATATTTCGCTGTTTACAACGGATACCCTTATAGTGGGTATGGAGGCTGATGTTGTTATAGATCTGGAGGAAACGGAGAATGCATTAAAGGTGCTTAATGAGTGCATTTACGCCGATGATAACGGAAGCTATGTATACATTATCGATAAGGACAGCACGGTAAGGAAGCGCTATGTCATGACAGGGGTTAAGGACGGTACGTTTACCCAGATCCTGGACGGTATCGAGAACGGAACCCACATAGTATACGATCCCGCCGCATCCGATTATGAGGATACGGAGGTCGCCGAGAAGATCCTGTAATTTCATACCTGACATCACGGGTAATGACATAAGTTTCAGACCTGACATGTAACTATTCAGAACAGGTAATGTCATAAGGAATCCACCGCTTTGCGGTACCCCTTATGACGAATCCTCAAAATACTTCGTATTTTTCGCTGTTTGGGATTCATCCAGCATGTATACTAAATTCGAAAATACCTCATTAAGTATACATGCATGGCTCACACTAAGCTCGAAAAAGTCTACACTTCGTTTCGGTCGGTGCTGAGCAAACATCCCCCGGATGTTTAGCACCCTCGCTAA
>JAFSZZ010000194.1 GCA_017458765.1 Lachnospiraceae bacterium
AGTGACTGTTGCCTCGGCAAAGATGACGGTATCTAATACCTCATCGGATAGTAAAGGGTCAGATAAGGGTTCCACCATAGACATCAAGGTGGGTGAAACATCAAATGATAAAGAACCGGCTGAAAGTGTTGATCTCAGTGGATCTGTTGCAGGGATCAGCTACGAGAAGCTGGCAATGGCCAATGTTGACCAGGCTGTGAACATCAGGGCTGAGTCATCGGAGGACTCGGAGCTTGTCGGTAAGCTCTATAAGGAATGTGCCGGAGAGATACTTGAGAAGGGCTCCGGATGGACCAAGTTAAAGACCGGCAAGGTTACGGGATGGGTTAAGAACGATTTTCTGTTATTCGGCGCGGATGCAAAAAAACTTGCCGATTCAGTGGTTGAGAAGATGGCAACATCCAAGACTTCCTGCTTAAGAGTAAGGAAGGAGCCCAGCCAGGAAGCGGGTATCTACGATCTTCTTGCGGAAGGAGATACGATAGAGGTCGTTGAGGAACTGGGTGACTGGGTATCGGTAGAATTTGCAGACGGTACGGTCGGATATGTATCAAGTGAATATGTTACGGTATCGGATGAGATCGGTAAAGGTGAGACGATCGAATCCATAAGGGCTAAGGAAGAAGCAGAGAAGAAGGCCAAGGAGAGTTCCAAGGCAGCAAAGAGCAGTTCTTCGTCAGGATCATCGGGATCTTCCGAGACAGCGACCGCAGTAAGCAATGCAAGTGCTGCAAATTATGATGATGTTACTCTTCTTGCATCGCTCATCCAGAGTGAAGCAGGAAATGAAATACCTGAAGGCCAGGTGGCTGTAGGTGCAGTAGTCATGAACAGGCTTCGCACCGGAAGGTTCGGCAATTCACTGTATTCGGTGATCTATGCCAAGGGTCAGTTCTCACCGGCAGGAAGCGGCAAGGTAGCCCAGATATGCGCCCAGGGTCCCAAGGCAAGTTGTGTGGCGGCAGCGCAGGCAGCGCTTTCGGGAGCATCGCCGGTAGGTGCGGCAACAAGGTTCAGGCCGGTAAGTTCCGGATATCAGGGAATGGTTATAGGTAATCATGTATTCTGGTAGTCGTCATAAGTGAATATCGTGAAGTTATGGATTCCTTATGACCGGATTTGTGAAAAAAATATACTATAATATGAGGCGGCGCGTATTGCGCCGCCTTTTGATTTATTGTAAAATTGGATTTATCTTTTTTATATTCGGAAGGAAGTGTTATTATGAGTCTTAAGGGACGTGACTTTTTGACTTTGAAGGATTTTACCAAAGAGGAGATCATGGAATTCCTTGATCTTGCGGCCGAGCTTAAGGCCAAGAAGAAGCAGGGGATATTTGACCGTATGTATCAGGGTAAGAATGTCGCGCTCATTTTTGAAAAGACGAGCACAAGGACACGCTGCTCCTTCGAAGTGGCTGCTCATGATATGGGCATAGGTACGACATATCTTGAACCTAAGAGTGCACAGATAGGCAAGAAGGAGAGTTTTGCCGATACCGCAAGGGTACTCGGAAGGATGTTTGACGGCATCGAATACAGAGGCTACGGACAGGAGAAGGTCGAGGAACTGGCAAAATATGCGCAGGTGCCCGTATGGAACGGACTGACGAACGAATATCATCCCACGCAGATGTTAGCCGATCTTCTGACCATACGCGAACATCTGGGTTCTCTTGAAGGACGCAAGCTTGTATATATGGGTGATGCAAGATACAACATGGGAAATTCCCTTATGGTCACATGCTCCAAGATGGGGATGCATTTTGTGGCTGCGGCACCGAAGAAGTATTTTCCCAATGAGAAGCTTATAGAGGAATGCAGGGAATTCTGCAAGATAAGCGGCGGAACGATAGATTTTAACGAGGATGCTTTTGATGCGGCAAAGGACGCAGATGTGATATATACTGATGTGTGGGTATCCATGGGTGAGCCGGATGAGGTATGGGAGGAGCGTATCCGTGACCTCACGCCTTATAAGGTGACGATGGATATCATGAACGTGGCCAAGAAGGATGCGATCTTCTTGCACTGCCTGCCAGCCTTCCACGATCTTAAGACGGAGATCGGCAAGGAGATGGGCGAGAAGTTCGGACTCAGTGAGATGGAGGTCACGGACGAGGTGTTTGAGAAGTATTCCGATGTGGTATTCGATGAGGCAGAGAACCGCATGCATACCATAAAGGCAGTGATGGCCGCCACTCTTGGATGAAGAACGGGATATGAACAGAGAATCAAGAATGTACATCAGAAACGTAATGCATGGAAGGGATTTCATCATAGATTTCGTAAACGCTTTATTGGCAGTCGGGATCCTTGTTATGGTGACGCTCAATTCCTTCGGTGATAACAGCGGCACGTATTTTGTACATATTTTTGCATTCGGGGCAGTGCTCACGGCACTGAACTGTGTTAAGAAGATACGTGCAAGATCGGGATTTGCCGTGGCTTTTGCCTTATTTTCCGTGCTTATGGCGGTAATGGCCGTTCTGTGTTATCTTAAATTGTGATCGGATCATCATATGGAAGAAAAGATTGTACTGTGCGGTGCGAACGCATACGAGAAGAAGTATTATTTTAATGAAAAATTCAATAAACTGCCCGATTCGATAAAGGATGAGCTGCATATCATCTGTGTTCTCTTTACCGAGGAGGTCGGAGGTGTCGTAACCTTTGAATATGACAGCGAGGGCGGCTTAAGCATAAAGACCGATGCGGAAGAGGATGATATCCTGTATGACGAGATCAGCTCGGGGCTGCTCGTAAAGGAGATTTTAAGGAAAAAACAGGAACTGTTTGAGAGCCTGGAAATGTACTATAAGGTAGTTTTTCTGGGATATAAGATTGACGAGGATTGGACGGAGGGATAGCTTATGCTTCTTGTGATCGATGTAGGAAATACGAACATAACCATAGGATTGTATGAAGGTAAGGGGATAAAGTGCCATTTTCGCATGACGACCCAGCTCCCCAGGACTTCGGATGAGTACGGGATAATGCTGACAGAGCTTATCGAACACCATGGATTTGGTGTAGGTGATGTAAGCGGTGTCATCATAGCAAGTGTTGTACCGAACGTGATGTATTCGCTTACGAGCAGCATAGTAAAGTATTTTAACACTGAGCCTCTGATCGTCGGTCCCGGCACCAAGACAGGTATCAGGATAGATACAACAAATCCCAGAGAGATAGGACCTGACAGGATAGTAGATGCCGTGGCTGCATATGAGATTTACGGCGGACCTATTTTAGTGCTTGATTTTGGTACTGCGACTACTTACGATCTGGTGACGGAAGAGGGGCATTTTGTTGCAGGGATAACGGCACCGGGTATAAGGATATCGGCTAAGGCCCTGTGGGAAGGCACAGCCAAGCTTCCTGAGATAGAGATCGTGAAGCCTATATCGATACTTGCGCAGGATACGATAACAAGTATGCAGGCCGGTCTCATGTTCGGTCAGATCGGCCAGACGGAATATATCATCAGGCAGGTCAAGAAGGAAGCGGGACTTAAGGATATGAAGGTAGTCGCTACCGGCGGCCTCGGGAGGATCATCTCGGATGAGACTGATCTTATTGATGAATACAATGCCGACCTTACATTAGAGGGACTTCGCATCATATATGGTAAGAATAGGTAACGTTTTACTTAAGAACAGATGGATACTGGCACCGATGGCAGGGGTATGTGACCTGCCATTTCGTGTGTTATGCACATCATTGGGTGCGGGGATGACCTGCATGGAAATGGTGAGCGCCAAGGCCATTTTTTATAACAATAAAAAAACGGAAGAGCTTATGGAGATATCGCCGGAAGAAGAAACGGTGTCACTGCAGCTGTTCGGTTCCGATCCCGTTATAATGAGTGAGATGGCAAAGAAGATCGAGCATAAACCGTTTGCGGTTCTTGATATAAACATGGGGTGTCCCGTACCGAAAGTAGTGAACAACCATGAAGGATCCGCGCTTATGAAGGATCCAGTCCATGCGGGAAGGATCATAGAAGCGGTAGCCCATGCCATAGATAAGCCGGTCACGGTCAAGATACGTAAAGGTTTTGACGAGGATCATATAAATGCAGTCGAGATGGCACATATAGCACAGGAGAGCGGTGCCGCAGCCATAGCAGTGCATGGGAGGACCAGGGAACAGTATTATTCAGGAAGTGCCGACTGGGATATCATAAGACAGGTAAAGGAAGCGGTAAGTATCCCGGTGATAGGGAACGGGGATGTGAAGGATGTCGTATCGGCACATAATATAATAGAAGAAACAGGTTGCGATGCCGTGATGATAGGCCGCGCGTGTCAGGGAAATCCGTGGATATTCAAGGCTCTTACCATGGCAGATGAAGGCCTTTCTTACGAAGGTCCGACGATAGAAGAAAGAAAAAAGATGATACTCCTTCACGGAAGGATGCTGATAGAGTGCAAGGGCGAATATATCGGGATAAGAGAAATGCGCAAGCATGCGGCCTGGTATACACAGGGTATGCATGGTTCGTCAAGGCTTCGCGGAAGGCTCAGTGAGATGGTTAGTTTTGATGAGCTCGAACGCCTGATAAATGAGTGCCTCTGATGCTTTCATTAGGTCTGTATCGTGGGAACACAATTCTTGACATACGATAAGTGAATGGAGTATACTTACGCAAGTGTGGATTTATCATAAAAAACCTGCAAAATGATGGGATTTTTATGGGCGCACAGTTACATAATGAGAATTTTCAAGAGGATGATAAGATGGAGAAGAAAAATATCTTAACTTATGAGGGACTTAAGAAGCTTGAAGATGAGCTTCATGACCTTAAGGTTGTAAGAAGGGCGGAAGTAGCGCAGAAGATCAAGGAAGCAAGAGAGCAGGGTGATCTGTCCGAGAATGCCGAGTATGATGCAGCAAAGGATGAGCAGCGCGATATCGAGGCACGTATCGAGGAGATCGAGAAGATACTAAAGAATGCAGAGGTTGTCCTTGATGAAGAAGTAGATACAGGCAAGATATCGATTGGCTGTAAGGTCAAGATCAGGGATATGGAATTTAAAGAGGATCTTGAATATAAGATCGTCGGATCGACCGAGGCTGACTCCCTTAAGGGTAAGATCAGTAACGAATCACCCGTAGGTAAGGCCCTTATCGGCGCTAAGAAGGGACAGACGGTCACTGTTGAGACTCAGGCAGGAGAGCTTAAGTACAAAGTCCTTCAGATAATAAGACCCGGTGATAAGGATTATTAGAGGAGGAGCCATTACGCAGAGCGTAATTAAGGATGGCTCCGACGAAATGTCATGAGGGGTACCGCGACGCGAAGCTAGTCCTTTAGGGCGAAGCGGTGGAGTCCTTATGACTTACCCATAGAAAGAGAAAGAGTTAAATATGAAGAACGATCAGAACACCGAACAGCAGCAGGATATAGGGCAGCTCCTTAAGGTAAGGCGGGATAAGCTTGCCGATCTTCAGGCAGCAGGCAAGGATCCTTTTATCATAACAAAATACGACCAGACCCATCATTCGGTCGATGCGAAGGCTGAATATGAGGAGCTTGAGGCTAAGCTTATAGGTGACCGTGCACCGGTTGATGTATCGGGCCTTGATGAGGCTGCCGCAAGGGAAGCAAAGAAGGCCGATTATAATGAAAAGCGTGCCATAATGGATGCTTCTCCCATAACGGTTAGCATCGCAGGCCGTATCATGAGCAAACGTATTATGGGTAAGGCTGCATTCTGCAATATCCAGGATAAGCCCGGCAACATCCAGGCCTATGTGGCAAGGGATGCTGTAGGTGAAGAAGCTTATGCCGATTTCAAGAAATATGATATAGGTGATATCGTAGGCATCAAGGGTTATGTGTTCAGGACAATGACGGGTGAGATATCGGTTCATGCCGAGTCTATCGTTCTTCTGTCAAAGTCACTCCAGATACTTCCCGAGAAGTTCCACGGTATGACCAATACTGACCTTAGGTTCAGGCAGAGATATGTCGATCTTATAATGAATTCCGAAGTAAAGGATACATTTATAAAGAGGTCTAAGATCATTTCTTCGATAAGAAGATATCTGGATGACCAGGGATTCATGGAAGTTGAGACACCCATGCTCGTTTCAAATGCGGGTGGTGCGGCTGCAAGGCCTTTTGAAACCCACTTCAATGCACTTGACGAAGACCTTAAGCTGCGTATATCACTTGAGCTCTATCTTAAGAGACTTATAGTGGGCGGACTTGAGAGGGTATATGAGATAGGCCGTGTGTTCAGGAACGAAGGACTTGATACGAGGCATAATCCGGAATTTACTCTGATGGAATTATATCAGGCATATACCGATTACAACGGGATGATGGACTTGACCGAGAACATGTTCAGACATGTGGCGCAGGAAGTCCTTGGGACAACGAAATTCAAATACGGTGATATCGAGCTTGACTTTGGCAAACCTTTCGAGCGTATCACCATGATAGATGCGATAAAGAAATATGCCGGGATTGATTTTGACCAGGTTCCCGATACCGATGCAGCAAAAAAACTGGCTGATGAGAAGGATATCCACTACGAGCCTTATCATAAGAAGGGTGATATCATCAATCTCTTCTTCGAGGAGTATGTTGAGGAGAATCTGGTACAGCCTACCTTCGTAATGGATCATCCGGTCGAGATAAGCCCTCTTACAAAGAGGAAGCCTGACAGGCCGGACCTTGTTGAGAGGTTTGAGCTTTTCATAAATACATGGGAGATGTGCAACGCTTATTCAGAGCTTAACGATCCGATCGATCAGAGGGAGCGTTTCAAGGCTCAGGATGCGGCTGCGGCAGCAGGCGATGAGGAAGCTAACCACACAGATGAGGATTTCCTTAATGCACTTGAGATCGGCATGCCGCCCACAGGTGGTATAGGATATGGGATAGACCGGCTTACGATGCTTCTTACTAACAGCCAGAGTATAAGAGAAGTTTTATTCTTCCCGACTCTCAAGAGCGTGAACTGAAAAAACTCAGTAAAATCAATGGTTTGCGGCACTTCGGTGGCTTGGAAGTAACACAGAAGTCACACAAATATCAAACCTTGTGAATACGGATATGGACGAATTTACAGGGCGTACCGGATAATCAATCTAATATTTTGCAAAATCAAGGACACTTTCTAAAAGAGAAATC
>JAFSZZ010000195.1 GCA_017458765.1 Lachnospiraceae bacterium
CGCGAGGATATTGCTCATATACTGGTGCGAATAGATACCGTTTTCCTTATTTATAACATTAAACTTTTCAAAGTATAACGTATTTTGTCCTCTTTTAACATACCTTTGTGCAACATATTTTGCACTTCCGAGTATCGACTTATATCTTGAATTCCACGGGCGATAGAATTCTTCATCATTACCTGCCGCATAAATAAGTCCGTTTTCTATCGGCTGTCTTCCGTTTGCGGCATAGGCGCCTATGTTAAAGTAGTTAAAATATCCTTCATGTCCGGGCATTGCACCCGAGATACCCTGCGACCTTCCATAGAGGCCCTGTTCCTGTATTATCCTTGTCGCAAGATGGTACGGACTGATCTCCGCAGCCCTTGCCGCCTCGGTAATAACACTGACATAACTGCGCTCCGCACCGTCGGTATCGGTAAACGAAGAATTCAAAAATGTTCCTTCTACTATCTTCGATACACCCTCCTCATTCTGATAATCAAGACTGTCAAGTGTTTCAAACTGGAATATACCGCTTTCGTCAAGGAAATTTCTGGGGTCCATATAATAGGATATAAGTTCCCTCGATGCCGAAACCCATGTTCCTCCGTCAAAACCGTACCAGGTATTATCATTCCAGTTGTACGCCTGGGGAGCTGTGGATTTCCATGATGAAATGCTGTTCTTTGCAACCAGGTTCTTTCCGACCGAACATTCCGCCTCTACAGCTTCATTCCAGTCAAGTCCCGTCTCGACCGTCTCGAACTGCCAGTTCGGAAACTTCTCATGCAGGGTTCTGAGATTAGCTTTATACCCTTCGGGAAGACGTTCTATCGACTTCTCAAAATCGACATCCTCCGATGGCTTTACACTGGCAGCGGTCGATATCACATTAACAAAGTCGGATCTGATGTAACCCTTCTTCTCAACGCCTTTGCACGTAAACTCCACGTAATACCATTTATTCTCATCGCTTCCGTTTACTTCCCCCAGTATACTCAGGCGGTGTCCGGAACTTAACTGGTCCACGACCGTTCCGTTTACGGCACTTTCACGCACCCTTATTCCCGATCCTTTTACAAGAGCCGTAAGAGCATCTGTATAATCCGATGTATTTTCTTCTACTCTGACGTAATCGGCAAGCATCCAGCCTTTATAATCATCTTTATTGAATTTGTAGGATATCTCATACCACTTCCGGCCGTCATCGAGAGTTCTTTCATTCGTAACGGTTACCGTATTCCCCGTACTAAGCCATGTGACTATCTCACCTGTTCCCGGTTCCCTGCGTACATTCACGTTGGTCCCGTTTACAGCACCCTTATGTTCTTTATATTCTTTACCGCCCTCATTATCAGAAGAGCCCGCATCAGAAGCGGGCTCCTGTTCATCCTTGTTCTCTTTAACAGAAACGGAGTCACCCGACACTGTCGCGCCGTCCGCAACCACCGTCTTGGTAACCCCTTCCACAAAATCAGATCGGATATAACCGGTCTGCGGTGTTAAATTGTTAATGAATGAAATCTTGTACCAGACGTTTCCGTCGCTTCCTGCCATTTGATCAGTTACCGTAACCGACTGCCCGCTGCCGACCCGGCACATCACCTCGCCGTCCACGGCAGTCTTTCTGACATTTACTCCGAAGCCTTTTACTTTTCCGACCTGCACTCCCGCCGGCTGCGGACTGCCACCGGTCTGAGCCTGTCCGGCCGGTGCTGAGGATGCCACCTCGCCGTTGACTTTTATGAGATCGGATCTCAGATAACCCTTGTAAGACACATCTCCCTTTTTATATACCACGGAATACCATTTCTTCCCGTCTTTGCCATCCGTTATTCCCGTAACATTTATCTCGCTGTTCTGTTTCAGGCACATGGTGATCTGAGAATCCGTAGATGCTCCTTCACGCATTATAGCTACATCGACAAGCACTTTCGCGGATGCGGAGCCGTCTCCCTGTTTCGTTTCCGTATTATTACCGGCATTTTCGGATCCACCGGCATTTACTGCTTTTGTCTTGGATTTCTGGACCAGATCGGAACGTATGAAGCCCGAACTGCCTCCGACTTGTACCTTATACCACAGCTTCCCGTCCTTGCCCTTTACCTCATCGACAACATTTACTTCCTCATCCTTCCTCACTCCAAATGCGAATGATGCGTTTGTTGAGGCTTCCTTCCTTACTTTGCCGCTGGAGCATGTGACGGTTCCCTTGACCGCAGTATATGCATATGTTGATTGCGTGCCCGTCATGACAAGTGTAAGTGTCATTACGGGGAGCATTAATTGACGAAGGATGCGGCCACCCTCAGACCGCACTCTATTCTCACACGTATGAGAACGCATTTTATACCGATTCCCCTTTCAGTATATGTGTTCTGAATACTGTAGATTGACCAGGATAGTCGAGGTCCCCTTCAGCATTATTTATTCCCTCGATTCATATAATACAACCCGTTTTCGATTATGTCAACCTTTGCCGGATAATTTTTGTCAATTAGTTACTATTTTGTTACGATCAAAACACAAAAAGCCCGTGTTTACAGGCTTTTTGTCAAATGAACATTTTCTGTTTTACAGATGATCAAAGTTACATAATTGGGAGAATAATACATTGACCGAATTAGTCTATGTCTTATCGCTCCCCATTTCTTCTGCCCTACTTTTTCAGGAACCTCATCTCTCCGGATGCATTCATCTTATCACCAGCCATATGACCCGACTTAATGGAACCGACCCTCTCCGCCTTCTTCTCAAGTGCCATTTCCCTCTGATATCTCTCCTCACATTTTGGGCAGCGGGATCCTGATCTTATGGGCATCCCACACATCTCACAGTTCAGGAATATGTTCGAATTGGCAGAGATCTCTATCCTCTCTTCGACCAGAAGCTGCCTGATCCTGTTAGTGGAAACCCCAGTGGCTCTTGATACTTCCGACTGCATGGCACCCGGATGTGCCTCAAGATATGCCCTCACCCTTCCATAATCATTAAGCTGAACATTGCCGCATTCCACACAACGGAATTCTCCAAGTCCCGCATATCTCATTTCGCCGCCGCACTCCGCGCAATTCTGTATAGCCCCCGGCCATGAACGTATATTATCCATATGCTCTATGCCTCATCTATAGCTTTGCCTATATCACTCCTGCAATACTTGTTATCAAAATCTATCCATCCTGTTGCCTCGTAAGCATTTGCCCTTGCCTGCTTAAGATCTGCTCCCATTGCCGTAACTCCGAGTACACGGCCTCCATTGGTAACGATCCGGTCATCACTGAATTTCGTTCCGGCATGGAATACAAAATACTCATCCCTTCCCTTAAACGCTTCAAGCCCGTGAATCTCAAATCCCTTTTCGTATTTTACGGGATAGCCTTTTGAAGCAAGAACGACGCAGACAGCCGCATTATCCTTAAAATCCAGTTCAACCCTGTCAAGAGTACCGTCTATGCAGGCCTCCATCACATCTATTATATCATTGTTCATCCTCGGAAGCACTACCTGAGCTTCGGGATCTCCGAATCTTGCATTATACTCAAGCACTTTGGGTCCGTCTTTGGTTAACATAAGTCCGAAGAAGATCACTCCTTTGAACTCTCTTCCCTCGGCCGCCATCGCATCAACCGTCGGCTGATATATATTTTTCATGCAGAAATCATCGATCTCTTTGGTATAGAAGGGGCTCGGCGAAAATGTTCCCATGCCGCCCGTATTAAGTCCCTTGTCCCCATCCAGTGCTCTCTTGTGATCCTGGGCCGATGTCATCGGACGTATTGTCTTACCGTCAACAAACGAAAGCACGGAAACTTCACGTCCTGTCATGAACTCCTCGATGACCATCCTGTTTCCCGCACTGCCGAACTGCTTATCAAGCATTATCGACTTAACGCCTTCCTTTGCTTCCTCAAGAGTATTGCAGATAAGCACGCCCTTTCCGAGCGCGAGCCCGTCTGCCTTGAGGACTATGGGCATCTTTGCTCCCTCAAGATATTTAAGTGCATCATCGGCATTGTCAAAATTCTCATAAGCCGCCGTGGGAATGTTGTATTTCTTCATAAGATCCTTGGAAAAAGCCTTACTTCCTTCAAGGATAGCTGCGTTTGCACGCGGACCGAAGGCGCGCAGTCCCTTTTTTTCAAAAGCGTCCACGGCTCCCGCTACCAGCGGGTCGTCAGGTGCCACTATGGTAAGATCTATCTTCTCCTTAAGCGCAAAATCCGTAAGCGCGTCAAAATCCATTACGCCTATGTTCACGCACTCCGCCAGTTCCGCTATACCCGCGTTTCCCGGAGCACAGTATATCTTATCCACACGGCTGCTAAGTGATACGCTTCTTACTATGGCGTGTTCACGTCCTCCGCTTCCCACTACAAGTACTTTCATATCCATTCCTCCCGATCATTATAAAAAATCATACTTATTGCTTATCTTCCATGATCGCACGGCCGTCTTCCGTATGCACCCTGCCTTCCGCGATCGCCTGTATGGCCTCGGGCAGTATCTTCCACTCCGCCTGCTCCATCACGCGTTTCTGAAGTATCTCGGGCGTATCCCCGTTCTCAATATAAACTGCCTTCTGTATGATGATGGGTCCGGTGTCAGTCCCTTCGTCCACAAAATGCACGGTCGCTCCGGTCACTTTGACTCCGCGCTTAAGCGCCTGTTCATGTACCTTTAGCCCATAATAGCCGTCACCGCAGAAAGCCGGTATAAGAGACGGATGTATATTGATGATCTTACCCTTGAAGGCTTCAACGAATCGTGAAGACAAAACGACCAAAAATCCTGCGAGCACGATAAGATCCGCACCGGATGCCCTTATCTCTTCGATCATCGCATCAAAGTATTCTGTTCTGTCCGCATACGATCCGGGGCTTATGCATTTTGCCTCTATCCCATGCTTCTGCGCACGTTCAAGAGCATATGCCCCCTCTTTATTGCTTATGACCTTTACTATACTTACATCCTTCAGGCTTCCGTTTTCTATCGAATCTATGACCGCCTGCAGATTAGTGCCGCCTCCGGACACCAGTACCGCTATCTTAAACATGATATCAACCTCTGATCATCCCGTGATCCTGTCTTATGTAAACCCAGGTCCGTCACACTTACAATATTGTAACGCCCTTACTGCCTTCCTCCGTATAACCAACCTTATATGGTTTCTCGCCTGCTGCCTCGATAGCCTTCATTGCCTTGTCGGCATCGGAAGGATCGACTGCCAGCATCATGCCGATACCCATATTATATGTGTTATACATCATCTCTTCCGCGATATTACCGCTCGTTTTGATCAGATCAAAGATGGGAAGGTGATCGTAAGAATCCTTCTTTATGACCGCACGTACTCCTTCCGGAAGCATCCTTGGGATATTCTCATAGAAACCTCCGCCGGTTATGTGGCTGCATCCCTTGATGACGACACCTGATGCCCTGACTTCGTTAAGCGCCTTAACATATATCTTAGTCGGTGTAAGGAGTGCCTCTCCCAGCGTCATGCCAAGCGCCGATACCTGCTCCATCATGCAGGATTCCCTCATGGGGAATACCTTGCGGACAAGAGAATAACCGTTGCTGTGTACACCCGATGATGCTATACCTATTATCGTATCTCCGGGCTTGATATCCTCTCCGGTAACAAGCTTCTTCTTATCCACTATACCTACAGCAAAACCTGCAAGATCGTACTCATCCTCGGGATAGAAACCGGGCATCTCAGCCGTTTCTCCGCCTATCAGTGCACAGCCCGCCTGGGAACAGCCTTCAGCAACACCCTTTACGATAGATGCTATCTTCTCGGGCTCATTCCTGCCGCATGCGATATAATCCAGGAAAAAGAGGGGCTCTCCTCCCGCACACGCTATATCGTTCACGCACATTGCAACGCAGTCGATACCGATCGTGTCATGCTTATCAAGCAGGAAAGCCAGCTTAAGCTTCGTCCCCACTCCGTCCGTTCCCGAAACCAGCGTCGGCGACTCCATATCCTTGAACTTCTCAAGCGAAAAAGCTCCCGAGAAACCTCCAAGGCCTCCAAGAACCTCCGGGCGCATCGTTTTCTTAACGTGCTCCTTCATGAGCTCTACTGCCTTGTAGCCCGCCTCAATGTCAACACCTGCACTTTTGTAATCCATACTGTTCTCCTTTTCTGAGATCATCTTTGTATAACATTATGTAAATTTAATGCCTATTTCTTCATGGACTCCATATATTCTTTATAGCCAACCTTCTTAAGCTTATCGGCTTTCTTTTCCACGCCTTCCTTAAGTTCTTCCTTATAATCCTTAAGCTTCTTAAGCAGTTCCTCATCAGAGATAGCCAGCATCCTTACTGCCAGGAGAGCGGCATTTGCTCCACCGTTGATCGCAACCGTGGCAACCGGGATGCCTGAGGGCATCTGCACTATCGAATACAGGGAATCCCTGCCTCCGAGAGACGTCGTATGCATAGGTATGCCAATGACGGGCATCGGAAATATAGCAGCGCACATTCCCGGCAGATGAGCAGCCATGCCTGCTCCTGCTATGATTATCTTAAATCCTTTCTCCTCGGCAGTCCTTGCATACTCAAAAAACGCGTCCGGTTCACGATGCGCGCTTATTATCGTCATCTCATAATCAACTCCGAACTTATCAAGTATCTCAGCTGCCTTGCTCATAACGGGCATATCTGAATCACTGCCCATGACTATACCTATTTTTGACATATCTTCCTCCTTAACATCCGCTCCTTATGCAAGTCCGTCCTTTGATCCGGTCTGACTTAATGCAAGCCTTCCCAATACATAAATATATAAAAATTTAAGTCCCTGCGCAAGTGTAATGATCACCATATATATCCGCAAAAAACGTCACGGACTTGACATATCATCTCACATCCTGCTTTTTAGCGGTACGTTGAGTTCCTCCAGTCCTTCAAGCACAAACAACCCATCCTCTATGATAGCTGTCTGCTCACCCTCCATCGTTATCGCATACACTCCTCCAAGTTCTTCGTATGGTATCGTGATATCCGTATGGCAGTGAAAATATGCCTTATCCGGCTCCGTATCCCTCAGGTCTGAATAGTCATTTGACCTTGCTACTATCGCCTTACCGTCCGGATTGTATGACTTCAGATCTTCCTCGTGACTGTAGCAGGTATCACCAACGGCAAAATGCGGACCCGTCTTCTCACCGATGAGTATAGGCAGAAGATTTTCAATACCGAACTCCCTTGCCATCCTGTACGCCGTAGTATTGGTCCCTATCGCAAACTCACCCATCGGGAGAGTCTTGTGATGATACAGAAGATTATCCTCTATATATTTTCTGTTGAGTTTTTCATCGCTGAAATTGGCGCAGGAATATTTCTCGATGATACCGCCCGAAAATTCAAGCCTTAAGTCAACATACTTAAGCCCGTTAAGATAGACCTGCTTAACATGAAGGAGTCCGGCGGTCCCCTGAAGCTTCGGTGTCGTAAACACTTCACCGACCGGGATATTTACATCCGCGACACAGTTCTCGAAATTGGTCTCATGCTCCGGATCCTTAAGTTCATTCAGTGCAACAATTAGTTCCGTTTCGTTTCCGTTACGTCCTTCTATCCTTACAAAACCCGCCTTATCAAGAACATCGATCATGAGCTGCTGCATACGCTCATACTTTACAGGATCAAGTGTATTAAGCCTGACCGTCTCCTTGAATATCGCCTCAAAATCCCTGCCTATACAGGGCTTGGGGTATGCGATTATCGTGAAGCTCCTCTCATCTCCCGGAATGTATTCGTTAGTCATCCTCCCGCTCTTATCGGCATATTCAACAGACAGCCTGCGCTGTTTGTCGGAAAACACCGGAGCATACGGATTCTCTCTCGGCGAAAACGGTTCCTCTCCGAATTCTTCAACCACGGCAGGTCCCGCATGTACCCTCGCAAGTTCCTTATTATCTTCATAAACCGACCGGATCACATCAAGTTTTCGGTTTACATAATCCCGATCAAGATATATTGCTTCATCTTCTCTGTGATCGTAATCATACTGCTTATTCGGTATCGCTCCGTAATATCCTATCCTAAGCTGACCGCGCTTATTGAGCGATAACGTGGCCGCCCTGTAAATGATGGGTTTTAACCCCATATCTTCAAACCGGCGTATCGCAGCCCTTATCATCCTCTCAAAGCCGATCGGATATCTTATGTTAACCGTACGCTTTTTTGACAGATCCTTGCCTGTCTTCTCAAACCCCGTACGATAACCTTCCGCATAGGTACGGGCCATATCGTCGATCTCCTTATCGGACAGGCTGTTTAAGTACGCTGCGGTCTTTATCTCATTTTCCGTAATATATTCACCGAACAGGTAAAGGTACCTTAAGTCGTTAAGGTCACTGTCCATGATCACTCTTACCGCATTATCGCACGAAGGATCGATCTGCTCCCTTATCCTTGAAGCGACCACGATCTCACAGTTATCCCGCTCAAACCAGTAAAGGCACTGCCTTATCTCTTCACTTCCGGGAACGCCGCCTCTTATCTCCTCACATGCCGTCGTAAACATACAGTATATTTCGACAAAGAGTTCCATGTATATCGTCAGTATCTCCTCATTGCCGTCAAAAGCATAAGGGATGAGAGCCCTCATTTCCGCCGCGATAAAACTAAGATATGCCGACAGCGCAGTATCTATCCCTGCCATTTTAAGCTTCCCTGCAACAAAGGAAACGTTAGAATAACTGTCTGCATAATTTTCCGGCAGTATATCGGCATAAAGCCTGCCGTTTAATTCCCTCAGTTCTTCAATCGAAAGAGATCTCAGTTCATCACTCTTTCGTTTTATGTAAACCTCACCAAGCATTGCAAGAAACAAAGCCGTTTTGGCAAAATAACTGCAAAACGGCTCTTCCAATACCCGTTCATCCGCTATGCTTTTTATTCTCTCAGTCACAAGTTCATATCTTAATTTTGTCATAACCGATCCTGCCCTTATAATCCCCAGAAAACCGTAAGTGTCCACAGCGCCATCCCTGCCATGTTAAGACCGAGTGCACTGTATGAAACCCACCTGAATATGTCCCTCTCATTCAGACTGTTCATTGCCGCTATCACTCCCACGATGTTCCCGACCATGGCAAACAGTCCCACTCCGCCAAGATGCACCGGCGGTTTGCCCTTTTGACTGAACGACAAAAGTATCGAACCTATCAGTCCCGCTATGGAACATATACCCATCGCAAAAGAGATAAGGCTCGTCATGGAATAATGCCTTGATGTAAACATGAAGCTTCTCTTCTTGCGTATCTTCTTTGGCCTCGGCATTACTTCACTCCGTACTCCTCATAGTATTTATCTATAGACGCCTTGATGTCGTCATCTATTATCACCCTGCCGCCTACCGTCTTGTTATACAGGCACTCCACGACCTCTTCCATGGTAACGATAGCACGTGCCGTGATCCCGTATTTTTCCCTTATCTCATCGAGCGCACTGACCTTACCTCCAAGCCCTACCTCCATGCGGTTGAGCGAAACGATAAGGCCGCATATCGTAACATCGGCCTGTGCCCTGATAATGGGATAAGTCTCCTCAATGGATTTGCCCGAAGTGGTGACATCCTCTATCATCACTACCCTGTCTCCATCCTTAAGCTTACTTCCGAGCAGTATGCCGGTATCTCCGTGGTCCTTGACTTCCTTGCGGTTGGAGCAGTAGCGCACATCCTTACCGTACAGTTCGCTTATGGCCATTGATGAGGCAACACTTAACGGTATCCCCTTATACGCCGGTCCGAACAGCACGTCAAAATCAAGCCCGAAATTATCATGTATGGCCTTCGCATAGTATTCCCCGAGTTTTCTTAACTGCGTACCCGTGACATAGGCTCCGGCGTTCATAAAGAAGGGTGACTTGCGCCCGCTCTTTAAAGTGAAATCACCGAACTTTAAAACCTCACTGTCCACCATGAAATTTATGAATTCCTGTTTGTATGCTTCCATGATCCTCTCCTTTGAAAAATTTTATGAAGCTATCTGGTTTCCTGTATATAAATGATAATATCTGCCCTTCTGTTCCAATAACTGTTCATGGGTGCCGCGTTCTATTATGCGTCCCTGCTCAAGTACCATGATGCAGTCGCTGTTCTTTATGGTCGAAAGGCGATGAGCTATAACAAAAGTGGTCCGTCCCTTCATAAGCTTATCCATGCCCTGCTGTATCAGCTTCTCTGTACGGGTATCGATAGAACTTGTCGCTTCATCAAGGATAAGAACCGGAGGATCGGCTATCGCCGCACGTGCTATCGCAAGGAGCTGTCTCTGGCCCTGGCTCAAAGAACCTCCGTCACCCGTTATCACGGTATCATATCCCAATGGGAGGTGCCTTATAAACGAATGGGCATTTGCCAGCTTAGCGGCTGCCACCACCTCTTCATCCGTGGCATCGAGCCTTCCGTAGCGGATATTTTCCTTAATGGTGCCTGTAAAAAGATGTGTATCCTGAAGCACTATCCCAAGGGAGCGCCGCAGATCTGCCTTCTTTATCTTATTGATATTTATACCGTCATACCTTATCTTGCCATCCTGAATATCATAAAAACGGTTGATAAGATTGGTTATCGTTGTCTTGCCGGCACCCGTGGACCCCACGAAAGCTATCTTCATACCGGGTGTTGCGTAAATATCTATGTTGTGCAGGACTATCTTATCGTCCGTATAACCGAAATCAACATCATTGAACACAACATCACCCTTAAGCTCCACATAAGTCGTTGTACCTTCCGCCTTATGGTAATGCTTCCACGCCCACATTCCTGTCCTTTCTTCCGACTCGGTGATGTTTCCTTCGTCATCCTTCTTTGCATTTACCAGCATGACATAGCCTTCATCGGTCTCGGGCTCCTCGTCCATCAGCTTAAACACCCTGTCCGCTCCCGCAAGAGCCATTACGACCGTATTGAACTGTTGGCTTATCTGATTGATGGGCATGTTCAGATTCCTGTTAAATGTAAGGAAGCTCGCAAGACTTCCGAGTGTAAATCCCCAGAAATTGCCTATCGCAAATATCGCACCCACTATGGCAACAAGCACGTAACTCACATTTCCGAGCTGTGCGTTTATCGGTCCCATGATATTTACATATTTATTTGCATTGTTGGCACTTACATAAAGATTTTCATTAAGCTCGTCAAAATCTTCCACTGCCCTGCCCTCATGGCAGAAAACCTTTATGACCTTCTGGCCCTCTATCATTTCCTCGATATATCCGTTAAGTGCCCCGAGTTCACCCTGCTGCTTTACGAAAAACTGCGAACTCTTCTTTACCACAGCCTTACTTGCAAAGAGCATGACCGCCACCATGAACAGAGTCACGAATGTAAGCGGCAGGCTTAGAGCTATCATGCTTATAAGGATGCTCACCACCGTGATCACCGAGTTTAACAGCTGTGGCATGGTCTGGGATATCACCTGACGCAGAGTGTCTACATCATTGGTATATACGGACATGATATCACCATGACTGTGCGTGTCGAAATACTTTACCGGAAGGTTTTCCATCCTTTCGAACAATGTAGTCCTTATGCTCTTAAGTGAGCCCTGGGATACATAGATCATCAGCTTGTTATATGTAAATGTTGACAATATCCCAACGGCTAAAATGATCACCATCCTGATTATCGCATTACGCAACGGGATGAAATCCGGATCCTTCTGCCCTATCATCGGCAGAATATATACGTCTACCAGCTCCTTCATGAACAGGGTGCCGCGTACGGTACACAGTACCGAAAGGAAAATGCCAAGACACACAAATACCATGTGCAGCTTGTAATGTCCGAAACTTGCCGCACACAGACGCTTAAATATCCTGCCGGGATTCTCAAGCTTGGGACGCGGTCCCATTCCCCTCGCTCCACGGCCCATCTTTATCTCACGGGGTTTTTGTTCTGCCATCAGTCCTCACCCCCTTTATAATCCTTATCCGCATCAACCGGGACAGTACCATTGCCTTTATCCTTATCATCACCGTCCGGCTTATCAAAATCGCGTTCACTTGTCTGGCTCTCATATACATCGCGATAAATATCGTTGTTATTTAACAATTCCTCATGGGTGCCGATGCCGTTGATGCGTCCGTCATCCATAACGATTATCCGGTCGGCATCCTTTACCGAAGATACTCTCTGTGCGATGATTATCTTCGTGGTATCGGGGATCTCCTCATAGAACGCCCTGCGGATCTTCGCATCCGTGGCCGTATCAACTGCCGAAGTACTGTCATCCAGAATGAGCACCTTGGGTTTTTTCAGCAGAGCGCGCGCGATGCACAGCCTCTGCTTCTGACCGCCGGAGACGTTGGTACCTCCCTGCTCTATATACGTATCATATTTATCGGGCATCTTCTCTATGAATTCATCCGCACACGCAAGGCGGCAGGCCTTCCTGCATTCTTCGTCGGTCGCATTTACATTTCCCCAGCGCAGATTATCGTATATAGTCCCGGAGAACAGCACATTTTTCTGAAGCACAACGGCGACCTCGTTGCGCAGGGTCTCAAGATCGTATTCCTTAACGTTTACTCCTCCTACCATCACCTTGCCCTGCATAACATCATAGAGCCTGCAGATAAGGTTAACGAGAGTGGTCTTCCCGCTGCCGGTACCGCCTATGATGCCTATGGTCTCACCGGACTTTATCTTAAGAGTTATGTCCTTTAATACCGGTGCTTCGCTTTCCTTATAGTATGAAAAATCAACATCGTTAAACTCGATGCTGCCGTCCCTTACTTCCATTACGGGATCTTCGGGATCTACTATATCGGCAGTCTCATCAAGTACCTCGACGATACGCTCGCCGCTTGCCATGCTTATCGATACCATTACGAAGATCATCGAAAGCATCATGAGGTTCATGAGTATGTTCATACAGTATGTGAGCAGTGTCATGAGTTCGCCCGTCGTAAGCTCGGAGTTCACTATCATATGCGCGCCCAGCCAGCTTATTATCATGATGCAGGTATAGATCGCGGTCATCATGACAGGGCCGTTCAATACGACCTTGCTCTCGGCATTCACGAACAGGTTATAGATATTCTCACATGCCTTATACATACGGGATTTTTCATAATCCTCACGCACATATGCCTTTACGACACGGATCGCATTTACGTTCTCCTGTACCGTGGCATTTAACTCATCATATTTTTTAAACACCTGGCGGAAACTCTTCATTGCGGAGAGCATGATCGTGACGATTATCGCCGCAAGGATCAACACAGCGACAAGATATACCCTTGCGATCCTTGCAGACACCAAAAAGGCCGCAGTCATCGCAAATATGAGCGAAAACGGTGCCCGAAAACTCATCCTTATCACCATCTGGAAAGCATTCTGAACATTTGTAACATCTGTTGTAAGACGTGTGATCAGTCCTGCCGTTGAAAACTTGTCGATATTTGAAAACGAAAATGTCTGTATGTTCCCATACATCGCTTTTCTTAAATTCTTGGCAAACCCCGTTGATGCCTTTGCCGCGGTAAATCCTCCCGCGAGTCCGGCAAACAAACCGAACAGAGCGCAGAAAAACATCATAAGCCCTACCCTTATGATGTACGAAATATCTCCCTTCTCCACCCCGTTATCCACAAGCAGTCCCATGAGGCGGGGTGTTATGGTCTCCGCTATCACCTCAAGGATCATACAAACCGGGGTTATCAGGGCAAATGTCTTATATTCCTTAAGTTGAGCCAATAATTTTCCAAACATATATCTTCCTATCTGCAGATCAGGCGCTGTTTTCGTATCACTCGGCGCTGAGGATCTCGATCATCTCACGTATCATCTCCTCATCCTTTAAGCGGAAAAGGAATTCAACCCTTCTTGAAGCCTCCATATCCACCTCACCGTTTTCATCATAAACGGGATTGCTGTATGAGCGGCCGGTCGCCGAAATGACCGATCTTAATTCTTCCAGCTGTTCATCGGTGATCACCTTACTCCTGTCGCCCAGGCAATACTCCGCCACGGACAATGCCCTTTTCTGCGACAGTTCCATGTTGAACAGATAATCACCCTCCGTATCGGTATGTCCCTCGATAAGTATCTCACTGATATAATCCTTATACTTCGGGCTTAAGAGCACATCCACGTATCTTGGCAGGAATTCCGACAGAAATTCCTTACCCTTGGGTGTGAGCGTACTCTTATTATAATCAAATAAAATGCTCGCATCAAAGGTGATCGCGCCTGTCTTCTCATCGACCGCAACATGAAGATCGGAATTGCTGAACTCATTCTTAAGATCTTCTATAAGTTCGGTCCTTACACCGATGATGTTATCAAGCTTCTGCTGCTGTTCGCTCATCAGGGCTTCAAGCTTGTTTAAAAGCTCGTGCTGCTCTCTTAATGTCTTCTCCTGGATGGCGATCTTCTCACCCTGTTCAGCCAGAGCCTGCTCCTGGGCATTTAACATCTTCGCCTGTTCATCAAGCGTCATCTTCTGTCTTGCGACTATATCCTGTTCATCCTTAAGCTCCGCAGCCTGGATGGAGAGTTCCTCCTCCTTTGCATCGTACTGCATCTTGGCATGGAGCATGGTGAATGAGATTATAAGTACGAAGGTAAGTAAAAGACCTGCCATCATATCGGAATATGACAGCCAGTATGTAGTTTCCTCATCTATGTGCCGACGATGTCTCCTACTGTCTGCCCGCATAATACTCCTCCAGCCTCTGCATGAAGCCTGCCAGTTCCTCTATCGATTTTGCAGCCCTTATAAAACTCTCTTCTATTCCGGTGTATGTGTAATTGAGCGTTCCGTTCATCTGTGACAGGAGCTCATACATCTTCTGCATCGTTTCGTCGAAATGTCCTTCCGCGACTCTTAAGCTTCTGCCTATCATATCAAAGGTCTGTCCGACGTCTTTCGGAAGAGTCTCGGAAGACTCCTTGATCTGGCGTATCATACGTGTCTGAAGCTTTATCGAATTATCCATGGTGGCCGTGGAAGCATCCAGTGATCTGCGGTATTTTTCAAGTTCAAGAATATATCCGCTTATCTCGCTCATTACCTGCTTATCATCCTCTCTCTGTTTCTTAAGGATGTTGGCAGTATCGCTCATGGCAGCCTGGAGTTCCTGTACCTTCTCTCCGTAGAGCTTAAGCCTGTCGGCCATCTCTCCGGTCATGGCGGCAACCGAATTGATGTTATCCGCCGTGGTCACATTTTTATTGAAGATATCCTCCATCTGTTTCGCATTTGCATTCTGTAATACAAGTGTCTCCTCGATGGTTCCCGAAAGCCTCGTAAACATATCGCTAAGAGACCGGTTCATCTCCGAGATAAATGCATTTACGACCATGGCAAGCTGATCCATCTGGTTCTTCGTAGCCATATTCGTAAAGCTGTCTATCGTATCATCAAAATGCGCAAAATGAGGCTCCAGTATATCCCTTAATCCGCCCCTGAACATTCCCTCGAGGCTGTCCGTCAGTCTGTTTATCGCATCGATCTGCTGCTGCTGAAGCTCCATCATCCTGTTAACACCATCGGTGGCGGTATCCGGCAGCACGTATTTTTTATATACCGAAAGAAAATCTCCCACGGTCCGCTCGGCATTATCCAGTATCCTCTTATATACAAAATTGAAGACAAGCGAGAATACCATGCCGTAGATCGATGTGTGGAAGGCAACCTTTATACCCTGCATGAGCGGCTCTATACTGTTTGTTATCTCCGCCGTCGAGCCCGTATTAAAGCTCTGGAGTCCCAGTGATAATCCGATAAAGGTTCCCAGGATACCGAGACCGGTCATCACACCTGCGACCTGATTGAGCCTGTTCCTGTGTATAACCGTGTCAATAAGGTCATAGTTTATATACTCCTCGATATCACATTTATAATATGACTCCTGTGAATGAAGGATACGCTCGAGTTCATATCTGTAATCCTTGAACCTCTCCCTCAGTCTCTTATCTAAGAAGAGCTCATCCTTCTCCTCTCTGTATTTCTCCCAGAGAAAACGATGGGTATGCTTGGCGTCATCCTCGATCTTAACTATCACGCGGTTAAGATCCTTAACGATACCCGACACCGGAAGGAAGGATTCAAGATAACATGACAGCAGGATGATCCCCACGATAACAAACATCGCAAGGTTTACGGCAAGGTTCGTAACGCTGCCGCCCTGTCCCTTCGAAAAGAAATTCAGGTACACGCAGAGTGCAAGCATCAGTGTGTATACCAGTATAAGCCAGATCTCATAAAATTTCCTGTTTCGCATTTTATCCCCTTTCGTGGACTCCTCCCACTTCGTGGGCCCCTCCTCATGATCATATTATGTAAGAAGTACTCCGTACTTCTTTTGAACACGCTCGCCGCTTAGGCATCATAAGGACTCCTCCCACTTCGTGGGCCCCTCCTCATGATCAAATATTCAATAGTTGGGTTGCGATCGTGAAGTATATCGCCAATGACAGTGCATCTACGATCGTCGTAATGAACGGACTTGCCATTACCGCAGGATCGAACCCGACCTTCTGCGCAAACATCGGAAGGGTACAACCGACGATCTTGGCAAACAATACCGCCAGCACAAGTGTCAGGCACACCACCAGTGCGACAGAGACAGATACATGATCTATGAGCAGTATCTTAACAAAATTAGCCGCCGCAAGTGTTATCCCGCACAGCGCCGCAACCCTTATTTCCTTCCATATCACCCTGAACATATCTCCGAATTCGATCTCGTTGAGCGAGAGACCACGTATTATCGTGACGCTGGCCTGTCCTCCGGCATTGCCGCCCGTATCCATGAGCATGGGGATGAACGCGGTAAGCACTATATAAGTTCCGAGAGCATCCTCATAATGGGTGATTATCTTACCGGTAACCGTTGCCGAGATCATCAGCAGGAGCAGCCACGGTATCCTCTTTTTCCAGGTCTCAAATACTCCGGTCTTCATGTACGGCTTATCCGTAGGTATGATAGCCGCCATCTTCTCGATATCCTCCGTTGCCTCTTCCTGCATGATGTCGACAACGTCATCGATGGTGATTATACCGACGAGCCTGTTCTCGTTATCAACAACCGGCATCGCGGTAAAATCGTATTTCGAGAAGATCTGCGCTACTTCTTCCTGGTCTGTCATGGTGTTCACTGAAATGATATTGTCATTCATGAAATCACCTATGACCTCATCGGCCTTACGCAGCAGCAGATATCTTAACGACACCGTTCCTATAAGATGCCGTTCCGTATCGAGAACATAACAGATATTGATCGTTTCCTTATCTATACCTGTCTTCCTGATACGCTCTATTGCCTGTTCAACGGTCAGGTTGACCTTAAGGTCCACGAACTCGACCGTCATTATGCTTCCGGCGGAATCCTCCGGATATCTTAACAGATGGTTTATATCCCTTCTTGTTTCGGCATTGGCGTTCGCAAGCAGCTTCTTAACCACTCCGGCCGGCATTTCTTCCATAAGGTCGGTAGCATCATCAGCCATAAGATTATTGATGATGTTCGCAGCCTCGCGGTCTGTCAGGGCGGTGATTATCATCTGTTCCGTCTCTATTGACAGATAGGCAAAAACATCCGCCGCCATAGTCTTCGGCAGTATCCTGAATACCTTGATCATTTCCTCGCCGGGCAGTTCTTCAAGCGCAGCCGCAACATCGGCCTCCTGCTGCTCGGCCAGTTCCTGACGCAGACGGGTATACTGTCTATTTTCAATTAATTCCCTGATTTCTTCCATAGACATAGCAGTATCCTCCATTAACAGTGATTTTTATGCACGCTCGACCGGGAACGTCAGATGCTTGTTTACTTGACATCTTCTTCATAAAAACCACCACCTTTCCACATAAAGAATACCGCTATCGGACACGGCTATATGCTACATAATGCCCACGGCATTATGCCGCGGGCATCTGTCACTTATGTATAATAACAAAATCAAAAAAATCAGTCAATATCAACCGTCATGATACGATATCATACTCCGCATCATCTTTTCGGTAGAAATTCAAGACAAGTGCTATCATTGCAAGCTGAAGTATAAGATTCACCCAGAAGTTTACGGACAGACCGAATTTTTCCACAACATACACGACTACATATACCGGAAACTTCGCCAGGACAGTAAGACGGAAACGCTCGGTATTATCAAGCTCAAAACCAAAGAACTGCTTTGCCATAAAGGATGCGGGCAGTTGAAGGATAACGGCTGCAAGATAGTAAAAACCGATAGATACGAAAGCCGAGAAAACGAAAAAGACCATCATTGCAGGCTTGAGCATCGGAAGCCATCTATTGCATACTATATCTTTCGATACCTTAAAGTTCGGAAAATCCGAGTATTTAAGCACCCTTGTCTGTCCTTCGGAATACATCCCGGCCGAATCCCTTCCGAACAGCATGATCGAGGTTTTGTTACCGTTCTTAACTTTTTCCTCCAACATTGCAGCGGTTATGCCGCTCAGCTCCTCGCTTACTTCCACATAGACATCTTCATCATCATAAACGAACGGTTCCGCTATCGTAAGCGCACTGTCTCTTAATTCAAAATCGGGCAGTCCTTTCTCAAGTTCACTCCTCATATCCTCTATGGCGTTCGATGCCACAAACCCGGTTATGATATTGAGTATCAAAAACCATATAAGAAGTGCCGCAAATACCCTGCCGCCTTTCTCATTTACAAGTTCTCTGTATTTTTGCGGTATAAAAGTAAATACCGGTATTGCAAAAAAATTGATCCTGCCTTCGTTCATCTCATGCCTTCCTTTATAACCTGTTCAAACTATTCCTTACGGAAACCCGCTCTCTTACGGAGTGTGGGATCAAGTATCTTCTTTCTTATGCGAAGGTTCTCGGGAGTTATCTCAAGGAGTTCATCCGCATCGATAAATTCAAGTGCCTGCTCAAGACTTAAGATCTTGGGCGGAGTAAGGCGGAGCGCTTCATCGGAACCCGATGCACGGGTATTCGTAAGCTGCTTTTTCTTACATACGTTTATCTCAACATCTTCGGGCTTGCCGTTCTGTCCGACTACCATTCCCGAATATACCTTTTCGCCGGGTCCTATGAACAGTGTTCCGCGCTCCTGCGCATTGAACAGTCCGTAGGTTATCGATTCTCCCGTTTCGAATGCTATAAGGGAACCCTGTTTACGGTACTGGATATCACCCTTGTAAGGTGCATATTCATCAAAGATCGTGTTTATTATACCGTTACCCTTGGTATCTGTCATGAACTCACCGCGGTATCCGATAAGTCCGCGCGCGGGTATGGAAAATTCAAGTCTTGTATAACCTCCGGTTATCGGTGTCATATTCTGGAGTTCGCCCTTCCTCTGTCCCAGTTTTTCAATGACGATACCGGTAAATTCTTCCGGCACATCTATGTACGCCACTTCCATGGGCTCGGTCTTTCTTCCCTTGCTGTCCTGTCTGTACAGCACCTCTGCCTTGCTTACCGCGAATTCATAACCTTCGCGCCGCATATTCTCTATAAGCACAGAAAGATGCAGTTCGCCGCGGCCCGATACCTTAAAACAGTCGGGAGAATCGGTCTCTTCCACACGCAGCGAAACATCCGTGTTAAGTTCCTTGAACAGCCTCTCCCTTATATGTCTTGAGGTAACATACTTTCCCTCCTGCCCTGCAAGAGGAGAATCATTTACCATGAAGTTCATTGCGATCGTCGGCTCCGAAATCTTCTGGAAAGGTATGGGCTCTATGGCATCAGGCGCACAGATCGTATCGCCTATATGGATATCCGTTATTCCCGATATCGCGACTATGGAACCTATCGATGCTTCCCTGACATTGACCTTGTTAAGTCCGTCATATTCATAAAGCGCGCTCACCTTGACCTTCTTCTGCTTGTCGGGTTCGTGTGCGTTTACGATGACCGCTTCCTGGTTTACCCTGATCACACCGTTTGACACCTTCCCAACACCGATACGGCCGACATAATCATTGTAATCTATCGTGCTTATGAGCACCTGGGTACCCGCATCGGGATCGCCTTCGGGCGCCGGTATATAATCAAGTATAGCCTCAAACAGCGGGACCATGTTGGGTCCTATATTGTCGGGATCCGTCCCCGACTGGCCGTTCTTGGCGGACGCATAGATGAAAGGACAGTCAAGCTGCTTATCATCGGCATCCAGATCCATGAACAGTTCGAGTACCTCATCCACGACCTCACTGCAGCGCGCCTCGGGCCTGTCTATCTTATTAACGCATACAATTACCGGAAGCTTTAATGCCAGTGCCTTCTTAAGCACGAACTTCGTCTGCGGCATGGTACCCTCAAATGCATCCACAACCAGCACGGCGCCGTCTACCATTTTGAGCACGCGCTCCACTTCTCCTCCGAAATCCGCATGTCCCGGGGTGTCCACTATATTTATCTTGGTATTTTTATAGGTGACTGCCGTGTTCTTCGAAAGAATGGTGATACCGCGCTCACGCTCGATATCGTTTGAGTCCATGACACGCTCCGCAACCTCCTGATTTTCCCTGAATACGCCGCTCTGCTTTAACAGTTCGTCAACCAATGTAGTCTTACCGTGATCTACATGGGCTATTATCGCGATATTTCTTATATCTTCTCTTTTAGTTAACATAATATTGCCTTTCCGTCTCCTGTATTCTTAACAACCGGGTAAGTATATCATATACCATAAGGTTTTTTCAATTATCGGAACACTATTGCTTCCCCGTCGACTGTACCGTATATACAATCCCTGTCCTTAACCGGTTCTGCCTGTCCTGATGTAGCTTCCGTTATATCCTTTACTGCCCTGCTCCAATCCTCCGTGGGGATAAGGAGCGTAAAGGTCACATTATCCTCATACTTTGCCTCAAGTACGGTATATCTGTTCTTTTCAAAAATATACCGGAGCTTACCGACTATGGTATAGTCGGCGGTAAGCGAAGCCTGTATACCTTCACGTTTCTCGATCAGCCTGCAGTTTTCAAGTCCTGCCTTGACTGCAGCCTGGTATGCACGTACCAGTCCGCCGGTACCCAGCAGCACTCCACCGAAATATCTGGTCACAACAACGGCAACGTTCCTTACCTCTTCGTTTAACAGCACCTCGAGCATCGGTCTTCCTGCAGTGCCCGCAGGCTCTCCGTCATCGGAACACCTCGTAAGCTCCGCATTCTTCCCTATGACAAACGCCGAGCAATTGTGCCTCGCATCCCAGAATTCCTTCTTCTTCGCATTGATGAAATTTACGGCTTCCTCTTCTGTCTCCACAGGCTGAACATGACAGATAAAGCGCGACTTTTTCTCCTCGATCTCACCCGTTCCGCCTTCGTATATACACTTATACATATTTATATGTCCTTACATGCAAGCATAGAGACAGGGGACGGTTCTCTGTCTCCTTAAATTTATCTTCACTTTTGGCTTGTTTAAATCGCCGTATGCTTTGTTATTGTCAGTCGCCGTAGCCCGCTATGTCTTCTTCCTTCGCCTTGCTTGCGACAATCTATTCTGCGCCAAATGGTAAAGTTATTTATGAACATCTCCTAATCCTTCTTAAGCCTCTCTATCCTGCACTCATGCTCCTTGGTCTTCTCATCATAGTTTATTCCCACAAGGAGCAGGTCACCGGCGTAAGACTCAAGTGAATCGAAATATTTCTTATCCTTTATCTGGTCGATAGCACTGTCCGCGCATTTATTGTGCTTAAGCTCTATGACAAGCGCAGGCATGTCGGGTACATAGGGAATATAAACAACATCGGCGAAGCCCTTGCCGCTAGTTACTTCTCTGATAACTGTATACTTATTAAGGGCATAAATATACGCAAGA
>JAFSZZ010000196.1 GCA_017458765.1 Lachnospiraceae bacterium
ACGGGATATGCCGGAATGGCATTTGGGTATTGTATGCAGGAAAACAGAACACATAAACAAAAACTGAATTATCTTGATATTGCCCGGGGTATCGGCATTACAGTGGTCATACTTGCACATATAGACACGGGAGATAATCCTTTGTGCTCATGGATAGGATCGTTCTGTATGGCGATATTCTTCTTTGTATCGGGAGCTTTGCTTAACTACCTTGACAGGTGGCGGAGCGAGAATGCGGTTCAGATAATCCTAAAGCGCATAAAGGGAGTTCTTTATCCTTATTTTACCTTCAGCGCTCTTATCATATTCTGCTATACCTTTATGCGCGTAGTGTTCAGACGCGGAAGTTTTTTAAACATTCTGGAGATAGTAAAGAGTACTGTGACCTTATCGGGTTATGATGCACTATGGTTCATGCCCACATTGTTTTTCGCCGAGCTTATATGTGTGCTTCTGCTCAGGTATTTTGGCAGAAAGTCACCCGATAATAGCAGAATATCCGATGATACGACATCCGAAGATCATGATAAGTCAGGTATCGTAAAGGAATGGATCGGGTTCGTTGTTGTGACCATAGCGAGTCTGGTATGTTATTATGTTCTTCATTACGGAGTGATCGAAGAGTATGCGCCGGGATGGTTTTCGTTTGTTAAATTGACGCGTGTGCTGATGTCCTCTGTTTTCATATATGCAGGCTATTTCTATTTTGAGTATAAAGACCGCATATTCGGGATAAGCCGCAGGATACTTATCCCTGTATGCATCATCTGGCTTATCATTGATTTTCCGATAGCCCAGCCCAATCACTTTGTTGATTATGCATTCGTTCGGATAGTAAGCCTCCCTCTGCAGTATCTGACGGGGATTATGACCTCTTTTTCGATATTGTACCTTGGAGAAGCTTTAAATGTTAAGTGCAGGCTGCTTGAATTTTTCGGCAGAAATTCACTCACGATGATGGCAACGCACAATCCGCTGCCTGTCCTTTCATTTATTTATAACTTATATAAGAAGTATGTACCGACCCTTGGCAGATATCCGGATGATATCATCATATTGATGATCGTACTGGCAGCTGAGGTTCCCATAGTTCTTTTTATAAACAGGTTCCTGCCGTTTATTGTGAGGTGGCCTAAGAAGAAACAGTCATAAGGCTGTATGATGATACAGGATTTACTATAGATGAATTTAGTCAGAAAAGTTACGGAAGCCCGTTTATGGAAAAATAAATACATTTCCTCGGCATTTCTTGCGGTGGTGGTTCTTTATCCGCTCAGATGGACTTTTACGGGTCTTGATCTGTGGGATGCCGGATACAACTGTATCAATTACATCAGGTTTGGCCCCGGTTATATGAACCCATCCCTGTTCTATTCAACGTTTCTCGCTAACGTAACAGGCCGGCTGTTCAGTCTTTTACCATACGGAGATACATATGCCGGTCTGCGGTTCTGGTGCGGACTGGTGATCTGCGCAAACGTCCTTGTTTCCGCACTGTTTTGTATCAGGAAAATTAAACTTGACAGATGGGCTGTAATACTTGGAGAACTACTTGCTGTCAGTCTATGCTATAGTCCCACGGTTATCCTATATAATCATCTGTCATTCCTTATCCTTACTGTTACGATGATCCTTTTATATATCGGTCTCATCGAAGAGAAAAATATCTGTCTTGCGGCAGCAGGCTTTTTGCTCGGATTGAATGTGTTTGTGAGATTTCCGAATGTCACCCAGACGGCTCTGATCCTGGCGGTCTGGTATTATCTTTGGCTAAAAGGGTGTGGCTCAAAGGAAGTTATATCGAAGACCCTATTTTGCCTTGCCGGTTTTGCTGCTTCCTGTATCCTTATGTATGTGATAATTAACGGAATGTATGGGAATGGTTCGTATTTTGCCGGAATCCAGGGTTTGTTCGGTATATCGGAAGGGGCTGAGGATTATTCGGCGGCATCCATGATAACCGGTATGATGGGAGCTTATGTAAGGGGCTTTCGAAGGATAGCGGATATGGCAGTATTTGCGGCAGCCTCCTTTGCGATCGTGGCAGTAATAAGAAAGATACGATACAAAAATGCCGCTAAAAGTGATGGCACTAAATGGTATGAGATAATAGCCGGTATCATAGCGGGCATCTGTCTTATAATCTTCTCTGTTACTCATATGCTTATGCAGTTTGATTTTCATCATTATATAACGGTCATACTTACTGCGGCGATGTTTATCGATCTGGTAATGATCATTTGTCTTTTTGTTATGATAAGCAGTAAGGCAGACATTGGAAAGAGACTTATCTCTTCGCTTCTGATCATGCAGATCATTGTGCTTTCTGTGGGAAGCAATACCGGGATCTCTCCTGTGATGAACAATATGTTTCTTATTACACCGTTCATGGTTCATTATATGTATTTATTCCTTTCTGGAAGTGAAAATGCTGTGGGAATGCCTGAAGGATCTTATGCTCCGGAAAAGATCAGAACCATAAGTCCGGCGCTCAGGAGAATTTCGGCATTGGTCGTTACGATCGCGATAGCCGCATACTATATCCAGTGTGTTATGTTCGGGCTCGGTTATGTATATGAGGATGCAAAGAACGGGATCGGAGGACGTGCATCGGTCATTGACAACAGGGTACTTTCCGGGATCAGGATGAATGAGGAACGTGCCGAATGGATGCAGGGACTTACGGACTATATTAATGAAGGACAGCTTGCGGGACATGATGTTATTGTGTACGGGTACGCACCTGCACTTGTGTATTATCTTTCTCTTGAACCGGTAATAGGTTCCTGGCCGGATCTCGATTCTTATGCGGCTTCTTCCATGAGGACCGATATGAATGCTTTGGAAGAGCATATTGATAAAAAAGAAGCGGAATGCCCGATAATAATATTTGATGATCGGAATATAAAGGAACAGCAGGAGCATAATGCGGAAAAATGGAAGATCTTAAGTGATTTTATGGATAAATACGATTATAAGAAAACGTTTTCGAACAGCAGATTTTCGATATACGAAAATAAATATTGACAACATATCATTTCGGGATTATTATAATACTTGTGTTAGCACTCAAACACAAGGAGTGCTAACAAAAACATAAAAGAACATATTTAAAATATAATAAACAGGAGGCGTATGGATATGAAGTTAGTACCATTGGGTGACAGAGTAGTTCTTAAGCAGCTCGAAGCTGAAGAGACAACTAAATCCGGTATAGTATTACCGGGACAGAGCAAGGAGAAGCCGCAACAGGCTGAAGTTATTGCTGTAGGCCCTGGCGGAGTCGTTGACGGCAAGGAAGTCAAGATGGAAGTAAAGAAGGGTGAGCAGGTCATCTATTCGAAGTATGCGGGAACCGACGTTAAGCTTGGTGATGAGGAGTTCATAATCGTTAAGCAGTCAGACATACTTGCAATTGTTAAGTAAAGTTTTAGGAGGTAATTAAAATGGCTAAAGATATCAAATACGGAGCAGAGGCCCGCGAGGCCCTGGTAGCAGGCGTTGATAAGCTTGCGAATACGGTAAGGGTTACATTAGGCCCTAAGGGAAGGAACGTAGTTCTTGATAAGAGTTACGGAGCACCCCTTATTACAAACGATGGTGTTACTATCGCCAAGGAAATAGAGCTTGAGGATGCTTTTGAGAACATGGGCGCTCAGCTCGTCAAGGAAGTCGCAACAAAGACCAATGATGCGGCTGGTGACGGAACCACAACGGCTACCGTTCTTGCCCAGGCAATGATAGATGAAGGTATGAAGAACCTGGCAGCAGGTGCCAACCCGATCATCATGAGAAAGGGTATGAAGAAGGCTACACAGGAAGCTGTTGACGCTATCGCCAAGATGTCAAGCAAGATAAAGGGCAAGGAGCATATCGCAAGGGTTGCGGCGATTTCGGCAGGCGATGATGAGGTCGGCAACATGGTTGCGGATGCAATGGAGAAGGTTTCTAACGACGGTGTTATCACTATTGAAGAATCAAAGACAATGCTCACAGAGCTTGATCTTGTAGAAGGTATGCAGTTTGACAGAGGTTACATCTCGGCTTACATGGCAACGGATATGGACAAGATGGAAGCCAATCTTGAGAATCCTTACATCCTTATCACAGATAAGAAGATTTCAAATATCCAGGATATACTTCCTCTTCTTGAGCAGATCGTTCAGTCCGGAAGCAAGCTCCTTATAATTGCTGAGGATATCGAGGGCGAGGCTCTTACAACACTTATAGTCAACAAGCTTCGCGGAACCTTCCAGGTAGTAGGCGTTAAGGCTCCTGGATACGGCGACAGAAGAAAGGCAATGCTTGAAGATATCGCTATCCTTACAGGCGGTCAGGTAATATCCGATGATCTCGGTCTTGATCTTAAGGAGACCACACTTGACCAGCTCGGCAGGGCTAAATCGGTTAAGGTTCAGAAGGAGAACACGATCATCGTTGACGGCGAGGGCAAGAAGAAGGACATCACAGCCCGCATCAACCAGATCAAGCTCCAGATAGAGCAGACAACATCAGATTTTGACCGCGAGAAGCTTCAGGAGAGGCTTGCAAAGCTTTCAGGCGGCGTCGCTGTTATCCGCGTAGGCGCAGCAACAGAGACCGAGATGAAGGAAGCAAAGCTCCGTATGGAAGATGCTCTTGCAGCAACAAGGGCAGCAGTTGAGGAAGGCATAATCGCAGGCGGCGGATCTGCATACATACATGCACAGAAGAAGGTTGCCAAGCTTGCCGAGTCACTTAAGGGTGATGAGAAGACAGGTGCAAACATCGTTATGAAGGCTCTTGAGGCTCCTCTGTTCCATATAGCAGGAAACGCAGGACTTGAAGGCTCTGTTATAATCAATAAGGTTAAGGAAAGTAAGGACGGCATGGGCTTTGATGCTCTTACCGGTGAATACGTTGATATGGTCAAGGCAGGTATCCTTGATCCCGTTAAGGTTACAAGGTCTGCTCTCCAGAATGCGACCAGCGTTGCATCAACCTTCCTTACAACCGAATCGGTAGTAGCCAACATCAAGGAAGACACCCCGGCAATGCCCGCAGGCGGAATGGGCGGCATGGGAATGTGATCGAATAACGAGACATGCCAACAGACAAGAAGAGGACCCCGACGAATGCTTGCATTCACAAGGGGTTCTCTTCTTGCCTGTTGATAAGTTGACAAACGACATGAGTGTAGCGAAGCGGAACGAATGGTATGTCTCGTTATTCATTACTCGTACATAAATCTCAATTTGCCCTTTAAATATGTTTCATTATACGATATAATCATTTATGCATAAGAGCCTGCTTGGATTATTAAAAAGGAGGCAGAAATAATGGAACTTAATGAAAGAAGAGAGATCAACGAAAAACTCGATCTGATCCTGTCCCGGCTTGATGCGACTAATAAGTGGCAGGAACAGGCAGACGGGAGATTCGAGCAGATCGACAAGAGATTCGAGCAGATCGACAAGAGATTCGAGCAGATCGACAAGAGATTCGAGC
>JAFSZZ010000022.1 GCA_017458765.1 Lachnospiraceae bacterium
ATCTTAGCTACCTCTGATGCCAGACGACCAAGTGTATATCCTGTAGCATCAACGACATACCATTTTCTCTCAATGGCTGCTTCGTTTGGCATAAATGTCTTCATCTTGATTCCTCCATATAATAACTATAACCTGCTGACCGTATCCTAATCTTCACAAATGTTGGGAAATGACATCCGCAAAAGGCCGGTCACTGTCGCGTTTGAACGGAAATCCCGCCGGGGCTATGGCTCAATCTCCCCATTCAGACGCTTAAATATTATATTACACACCTCCGGACGTGTCAATAACGAATTTATTGCCCGTATACTCCACCCCAGCTGTTTTTATTCTTATCAAGCGAATTTGCATCGATCTTGAATTTTACGGCACGCACGCCGCGATATTTTCCGATACCTCTTATCAGTATTACGGCATTATTACCTGTCTTTATGTTATTAAAGTATCCGATGATCTCATAATCACCCTCATCTCCCGATTTTGGATCAAGGGTATCTTTACCCATAGTTATCACAAGTCCGGGGTTCTTACCGTATGCAGGCTCTATGCCGATCCCTGTATATGTGCATGCGCGTGTTTTTCCCTTATTGTCCGGATTGATGAAGACTTTGGCCTTGGATATATCTATATGTTTCTTACTGTCGGTGATCCTGTAGCTTCCCGTAACGGTACCCTTATAGCAGCCTCCATCGATCGCCGTGATCTCAACGGATACCTCTTCTCCGGCAGCAGGTGCCGCATTGTTACTTAAGGTCGTATATTTAACTTCATAATCCTTGCCCTTTTTCAGCTTAAGATCCCTGTAGTCTTTATCCGTAAACAGGATCTTGGTGTTCTTATACTTGTACGGCGCCTTATTATATGCCACGTCGGATATCGTAAGCACCAGCTCGTTAAGATCCTGCTCCACTTTGGAGAACCTTTTAACCGCACCGTTCTTTACTCCGGAATCTTCAAATACATAATCACCCTTGCCCTTTATTATTACCTGAGGTGCCGCATCCTTTCCTGTCTTTGTTGTGGCATTGGAAGATGCTATTGCTTTGTTGTTCTTGTAGCTTACCGTAAAATCCCTGCCCTTAACAAGCTTCCTGGTTTCGGGTGTTCCGTCATTTTTCGTTATTATTGCCGTCACAACCACTGCAGGTTCTATCTTGGCATTTGAATAAGGATATTCGCAAGCGTCGAGATCGATCTCGCAGTTCTTCCCTTCACCGGATACCTTAAGCTTATACTTTCCTTTTATCTTAAATGTTTTTATGACCCTGCCGGTACAGGAACTGCCCTCCTTTGCCTCATAAATCACCGTGGCGGTACCGAGATCACGGTTATTGATATACGTTTCCGTATATTCATCACCGGAGAGTGTATGAATACCGTCCTTGTCCTTGTATGTGAACGTAACATTCTGTTTGACTTCATCTCCACTCGCATAATCAAGTGCTGACTTAAACCCGTTTATCTTAACGCTGTCCATGGAAGGCTTGCTGCTGACGATTACTTTCGCTACTTCCACGCCCTCACCCGTACTGTCTGAAAAATACCCGCTTTTTCCTGCAGAAACCTTGACGCTGTAAGTGCCCTCCTCGATACATTTGCTCGGGCTATCATCTGTTCCAAACCACCCGAATGTCAGGTCATTTTTGCCGTACTTTATCTTCTCACCTTTATAAAGAAGAACGGGTTTAAGCTGATTTGCTTTATTTGCCTTATATACTGCAGATATTTTATCATTATCCACTGTCAGCTCTGACAGAGGCATCGGAAGTATATTGAATCCGACCGTTTCAGTTCCGCTGTAACTGCCCTTCAACTTTATTATGATCTGAGGGCCTGCATTTACACCTTTATTATTCTTATCATTCATCTTACCCGGCATTTTGTTATTCTTATATGAAACTGTATAATCAATGCCCTGAGTAAGGAGTGCATACCCCCTGTACACATGGATATCCGGCTTGATCGCATTACCGGTATAAAAATAGTTGCTGCCTGCATTAAGACCGGCCACCCATATCCTTGCTACTCCGTTTGAGCTCACAGCCATGTCTCCGGGATTGATCACATTGCCTGCTGTGTCCTTATCAACGATCTCCGATTCCAGCACGGTCACGGTACACTTTGCGGTTTTATCACCGTCAAGCGTCGTAACGGTTATGACAGCCGTTCCCTTCGCTATTGCTGTAACTTTACCATCATTGTCGACCGAAGCGATCTCTGCATCGGAACTGCTCCATAACACCTTCTTGTTTGATGCACCGGCAGGACTTATCGTAGCCGCAAGTTTTACCGTGTCTTTCGGATAAAGTGTCAATGATGATCTGTTAAGTGTGACCGAAGAAACAGAAACCACCGGCTCTGATGAAAACTTCTTATAAACTGTCCCTTCCGGAACTTCGGATCCTATCCTGTCAACATCCGTCATTTCTTCGTAAGTCCCGATCTGTTTCCATCCTTGACCCGGAAGTGCGATAAAGAGGTCTGCTTCCTTTTCTTCGCCGTATTGGTCGGAGTATGTGTATTTATCCGGCATATTCTGGGGAGGTTTTACTTCAGTAAGTGAATCGCATCCCGTAAAATAATCCTTAAGGGGACCGCCTTGCCATGAACCCCCGTCACCCAGGCTGCTAAGATCAAGCGCACTTAAGTCTATTTCCTTAAGAGAACTGCAGTAGCTGAACATTTCCTGCATATTCGTAACTGCTGATGTATCAAAATTGCTTAGGTCGATCGATTTCAAAGAACTGCAGTATCTGAACATCCCGTACATATTGGTAACTTGGGATGTATTAAACCGGCTCAAGTCAACCGATTCAAGCGACTTGCAGCCGTTAAACATCCCGTACATATCGGTAACACAGTATGTATCAAACGTGTCTCCGAAATCAACAGTCTCAAGTTCCGGACATCCCATAAACATTCCGCCCATTGAAGCTTCAGAACCAACCATCTCAAGAGCGCTCAGATCGGCTGATCTTATCCCACATGTCACATTACCGCGCATCATTGTTTCAGTACTGTTAAACTTACCGGTAATCTTGACCTGACTCAGGCCTGCAAGGCTGTCCCAGCGTGCCCACGGTGCGACTTCGTAGTTAAAATATCTGTGTTCATCACTACCGTTGTCCTGAATGGTATGAACATTTACCTTACAGGTATTTGATTCGCCCAGTCCGTTTATATCAAGGCAGCCGTCATATCTGTCTATATACCATTGGCCGTGATCATCCTCACCGTTATACCATGTACCTCTCTTAGGATAGGTCTCCTTATAGCGGCTTGTATCCAGTGTATATTCTCCGTCTAAAGAAGGATCGCTGCATTCCGATATTTTAAAAACGAAATGATCGGGCTCCGTATCCATCCTGTACTGCCAGTCTATCATTCCGAAATACTCATCCACATCCGGTATTTCCGAATACGGGCTCCTGTTTTCTGCAGTATCAAGTACATTGCCTTCTTTGTCATATGCTGTGAATACATACTTGTATGAAAGCGTATTATAAGGAAGGGTCACGATCAGTCTGCCTTTGGAAAATAACACTATCCTGACCTGCTCCGTGTCAACAGGCTCCGACTGCTCCACTCTGACGAATTCTTCCCCGGCCTTCGTTCCGGCGGATATGTACGTTACCACGCTGCCGTTTTGGCCGCCCTCTCTCCATTCGTATCCCTTAACATATGGAAGAAAGATATTGTAATGAAGATTCTTCGGTGCTTTGACACTTGTCAGCTTATTGCATCCAGAAAGCATGTCACTTACCCCATGGAATCCCATACCAGCCCCATATGCATATTCATTCACATTACTTGCAATACTGCTCATATCAAGCGGACTGAGATCCAATGTTTCCAAAGATGAACACAGATAAAAAAGAGCAAGCATATTCCATGCCTCAGAAGTATCAAATCCGCTCAGATCGACTGATGTCAGTTCTTTACAGCCCGAAAAAAGACCCATGATATTCTTCCCGCCGGTAAAATTTACTTTGGCCTTCTTTATCTTCCAGTAATTTTCCGGTAACGGGCATTCATATGAGGTACAATCGCTGATCTCTTCATTCCATGTAAGATTTGGATCAACAGAACCCGTGAGGATAAGTTCCCCATCACTTGTGATCGACCATTGAACACCCTTAATACGTCCTTCCGATATAGTTCCGCTCCCCGAAATATCCTGCCTGTATTCCGCACCCGTTTTTCCGCCTATCGGGAATTCAGACATTTTCTTGGTGGGATTGTCGACATCATACCATCCGCTTCCGCAGAATTCGACTTTGGTCTTTACGTTTGCCGGAGCCTTTATGCTTACCAATGCATAACAAAAGCCCATAAACTGCCATGCCGAATCATCATTCGACAACTTGCCAAGATCAAGCGGACTGAGATCAAGCTGGGTTAATTTTGAACAGCTGCAGAACATATTACTGACATCTGTTGCACTTGTCGTATCAATACCCAACAGATCTACCGATACCAAATTGTAACAGTTAGAAAACATCTCTGATGTGTCAACAAATTTACCGGTTACTTTTCCTTCTTTAATACTTTTTGTGTAATCGAACCATGCAACAACATCTTCAGGCTCCGAATATTCATCAAGTTGCTTTTTTATCCTCGGAACTGTACATTCCGTTCCGGTACCGGTTATCGTGAGCTTTCCATTTGCATCGATCACCCAAGTACCATTGTCTGTCGTACTGTTTTCCCAGCTTCCGCTTGCGATGTTTTCATCACCCGTTTCAACCGTCTCCGTCAGAACCTCATTACCTGCATCCGTTACAGGAGCCGGCAATAGCTCTTCTTCGGTTTCATACGTACCGGCATCAAGAACGGCTTCAGTTTCCCGATCCGATATATCTTCCATTAGTTCTTCGGTATCGACAGGATCACCGGACATCTGTCCGTCAGGATCCTCTGCCAATATTTCCTGAGTATCCAAACCCTTTCTCTCTGCCCCGAAAACAGGACTTCCGTTAAGCGGCAGGGAACTCATTATCATCACCAGTACGAGTAATGCCGCTGTCTTTCTCTTAAAATTCATCATTGCCGTTCCTCCTGAATTTAATACTTATCGTATACACTCATGTATTTGGATATAATCTGTAAAAAATGTTGTACCCCTTCGATCTTATCCCTGTCAATCAACCGTCTTCTTATCAAAATCAAAATTCGATCAAATATCAGAAAAGAATAGCATTGAGATTACATATAAAAATTGATAAAATCTTCCTATGGAGGTGACTTACTATGGATGGCATACAATTCTTACTTGATCTTGCGATCATATTATTTGCGGCAAAAATGCTGGGACTTCTCGTTAAGAAGATCGGCGCTCCCGAGGTTGTCGGAGAGATACTGGCAGGTCTCTTATTAGGTCCCGCAGTCTTTGGTTTTATAAAGGAAACCGATTTTCTGTCCAAGATGGCTGAGATCGGCGTTATTATGCTGATGTTCGAAGCCGGTCTCGGAACCGATCTTAAGGAGCTTAAGAAAACGGGCCTTAAGGCTACCCTTATCGCGTGTGCGGGCGTGGCAGTACCCATGGCTTTGGGTGTTGTCCTGTTCATGTCCTTTTACGGGTTCGATACGATCGGATCCCCAAATTTCCTGAAGGGTCTGTTCATAGGCACGATAATGTCGGCCACTTCCGTAAGCATCACCGTCGCGACACTTAAAGAACTCGGCAAGCTCAACGATACGGTCGGTACCACCATAACCAGTGCGGCGATAATAGATGATGTCATAGGTATCATCGCGCTTACCTTTGTTATAAGCATGAGCGGCTCATCGGGCGGAAATACCGGCATCGGCACTGTGGTATTAAAGGTAGTGATCTTCTTTGTTATCGCCATCATTTCAGGCTATCTCTTCTATAAAGGGATGGTATGGCTCGACGATAATCATCCGCATACGAGAAGAATACCGATAATAAGCTTATGTTACTGCTTCCTGTTGGGATTTGTCGCCGAACAGTACTTTGGCATCGCCGATATAACGGGAGCCTACGTTGCCGGCGTGATATTGTGTAACTTAACCGACAGGGAATATATAGAGCGCAAGGTAGATATCAGCTCTTATATGATATTCGCGCCTCTGTTCTTCGCAGGTATCGGTCTTAAAACCACGATCAGTTCAATGAACGGAATCCTGCTTCTCTTCAGCATCTGCTTCGTGATCGTCGCGCTCATCGGCAAGATCATCGGCTGCGGTCTGTGCGCAAGGATATTGCGGTTTAGCGGCAGGGATTCAATGAAGATAGGCATAGGTATGATGGCGCGGGGCGAGGTGGCACTTATCACTGCCCAGAAGGGACTCGCAGCGGGACTGCTCACCTCCGATTATTTCACTGCAGTCATACTGCTCATACTCGCAAGCTCCATCATAACTCCCGTCATGCTGAAACGGCTGTA
>JAFSZZ010000197.1 GCA_017458765.1 Lachnospiraceae bacterium
ATAAATACTATTATAACATAAGATAATATGTAATACAAGGAGGATATAAAAAATCTCCATACCACAATATCTTGTATGGAGATAATGAGGGTGCTATTAAATTGATGCGTTTATCCTACGACGGAAGCCAAGATATCTTGCGCTATGTGACAAAACGGTGATATAATATATATCTGTTTATTACTATTATGCGGGAAAACGTTATTTGGAGCATGCCTTATGACACAGGAGGAGGCAATACCTATTATTCAAGGAGGAATTACTATGAGAAAAAAGACAAGAAGATTTATCGGCGCATTGCTGGCAATGGTGCTTGCCTTTTCGTCAATCGGGGAAGCGGTGCCTGCATTTGCGGCGGATGAGCTTATCCTGAGTGATGAAATCGGGGAGGATATCCTCTTAACGGACGAAGAAAGCCCTGATGAAGAAACTGCGGATTTTTCCGCCGCTCCTGATGCTGACGTAAGTGCAGAAGACGGCACAGGTACAGCTGATGGTGATGCCCATATAAATGAAGATATAGCTTCGTTCGATGAGGCAGATATATTAGCAGATACCGATGCGGGTATAACAGCAGATGGTGATACGCAGAATACGCAGGATGGCAAGGAGCCGAACCCCATCGCGGATCACTACGATATAGACGGTGTATGCTACTATAATGTCAGTTCCAATAACATCGACGCCGAAAAGCTGTTCTATGAGGATATCATAAATACAAATAGCGAATATCTTGACGGGTATTCCCTCGGGGATCTGTGGATGATGGTTGCTGTGGCGGTGACTCGAAATAGCATGGGTGCTTGGGATAAAAACACTAAAACGGTTATAGATGGACCCGAAGCGGCGAAAATAATTCTTAAGAGCATACAAGATTGCGCAAAAAAAGGTGAGGATTTTTCCCGCGCCAAGTACTATGATGAATTCGGAAAAGTAGTTCAGCTTGTGAGCGATGGGTGGGAGAAACTACCAGACCCTTATACGACTGGGAGTGAAATTGTACTTGCTTATTCTGACTTTAAGGTTTCACCGCTTCTGCCGGATTCATCCGTCAGTGGTAACTATATTTCCATTTCCACCGGAGACCTGGATAAACCCACAGGGAACAGCGCTGCGAAGTATAGAAATAACGGGGTTGATAAAATTGATACCAAATTAAACATTTCAGAGGGTGGGTCTGTGACCCTGAGCAGCACCGTGAACCATTCGAATTCCTATTCCTATGAGGAGGGGATCAGCATCGGTAACGAGGTAAGTGCGATACCGATAATTCAGAAGATAACAACAACCCTCAACTTTAAGGCGACCCAGGCCGTGCAGGACGGATGGTCAAAATCAGAAGCAAAAACCCAGAATTACAACACTTCACGGGAGGTGGACGTTAGTGTTCCCGCTCACTCTGTCCTTATGGTAAAGGAGTATATTACGGATGCGAATGAGACGACACGGTACAACTGTCCGATTGCTCTTAGTTATAAAGTAGAGTTCTTCTATACACCACACGGTCCATATAGAGATGCCTCCGGTAAGATTTATTCCTTCCTTAACGAACAGTTAAGCCCTGAGTGTTATATTGAAAAGGGTAAGAATGATAGTAAACGGCGGGTTGATGCCTTTATCCCTGATGCCAGGAAAGATTTAAAACATCGTGCGCTTGAGGAAGGAAAAAAGGACGGCTACGACAAACAGGGGATTACATGGTCGGAGGTTAAAAAATTGGCAGGTCCGCAGATCGAGCTGCTTTCCAAAAGTGTCCCTATATCGGGGACCGGGGCCAGGTTCGAAGCAGAAGTGAAGGCCAAGGGCTTTAAGGTAGACGGAGCCATGCCCCTGTATCCCCTGGAAAAGATAAAGCTCATGCCGCCGAAGATTTCCTTCGTGGAAAATACCCCGGTTGACATTACCAATATGCAGTATTACACGGCTAATATGAAGGTTGGGGACTTTATCGCGCCCGACAGCCTGCAGCTTAAGGGATATGACAGGGACGGCGTAGAATACTGCAAGTTTGCGCAGACTAACGGGAGCTGGCATATAGTCGATGAGAACGGATTGGAGCTTGATGAGGAAACAGATTCGCCTGTTATCTCGAGAAAGATCCAGGGGCAGGAAAGATTTATAGCAGTCAGACCCGGCGCCTGTTATGCGGTATATAAGATAGATGAGGAAAACGCTAAATATAATTCTTTTGAAAATGAAAATGTTTATGTAAAGAATGAGGACCTTAAATCCACCGCGGCCCTTAAGCTTGTTGTTGGGATCACGGATTATTTCGAGATCACCGGAAGCTACAATGGTAAGGTCGGAGCCGAGGCGGATGCTATAGATGCAAATGGTAAGCTGTCAGTAAAGCTTCGTGACTTCACCGGTAAAGAGATAGACGACTATACCTACAAATGGGAAGCACTTGATAATAGCGGTATAATACTCACCGAAGACGGTGATGTAACCTTTACCAGACCCGGTACATACAAGGTCAGGGTATTTAAGGAATACATGGGCGGTCAGAAGCTGTACTCAGACCCTGTGGAGATAACGGCAACAGAAGATGGTTCGGACCCGGATTCTCCGTATAGATTTACGATAACAGGCAGCTACAAGGGTCAGACGGGCGCCAATCCCGAGAGTATAGAGGGCGAGGGTAAGCTCTCGGTGGAAGTTCGTGACAGCAATGACAATGAGGTAGAATATAAGTGGAAATCTGTGGAGCTTGAGAAGAAGGGGATCAAGCTTGAAGATGACGGAATGGTAAGCTTCACCAAGGCCGGTACCTTCCATGTAAGAGTGTATGTGGAAAGTGGTGGTGAAACCTATTACTCCGCACCTGTTGAGATAACCGTTGCGGAACCCCTTGCGGTAACCGCTCCCAAGGCGCTTGAACTCACTTATGATGGTAAAGAAAAGGAGCTTGTAATTGCAGGATCGATCGAAGGTGAAGGGAACAGTATGGTATATGCCTTAGGAGATACTGAAGGGACAGCACCTTCAAGTAGTGAATACCGTTCCGACATACCTAAGAAAGTGAATGCGGGGGATTACAATGTCTGGTATAAATGCCGGGATAAAGGCGGCGCAGAGATTACCGATGCGAAATGTATCAATGTGACGATCAGCAAGGCAGAGTATGGCAGACAGACGGAACTTAATGTTTCCCATAACATTTATGAGGCAGACGAAGAGAACGTTATTGAGCTTGACAGCTTCCTTCCCGAGGATAAAACAGGATTATCCTACGGCGATCCTGTGGCAGATGGCCTTGACTACGATGTAAAGCCATCGATTAATAATAACGTGCTTAAATACGGGCTTAAAAAATCGGATACGGGTGGCTCGGGCAAGATAACCATACCTGTCAGTCTGGACAACTATAAGGATTACAATATCATCATAAATATCACTCGGGCGGCCCCCTTTGTTAAGGAACCGGTATCGTCAATTGCTCTCAACTATAAGAGCTATAATATAGGCAAGGGTGAGTCCATAACCCTGACTGCAACCGTACTTCCCATGACGGCTGAGCAAAAGCTTGTATGGACAACAGATAATAAAAATGTCAGCATCGTACCTTCACCTGATACGCTGATGGCATATGTTACCGGAAAGAATGCAGGCAGTGCCAAGGTAACGGCCACGGCAGCGGATGGCAGCAAGAAGAAGGCGGTCTGCTCGTTTAAGGTAGGAAATCCCGTTGGTGATTTCACGATCTTGGGTAAGAAGGGTGCGACGGATCTTGCGGTAGG
>JAFSZZ010000198.1 GCA_017458765.1 Lachnospiraceae bacterium
AAGGATATCTGCCCTGAGTTCGATGAGGATATCTACGATCACATAAGCCTTAAGACCTGTGTTGAAAAGAGGGTAACTTTTGGGGCACCCGGAAGGGAAGCCATGGAGAAGGCAATAAAGATAAACAAGGATTTTCTTGATAAGAACCGCAGAAAATAATAGTTGAGGAGGAAAAAAGATGAGTGAGAAATTAAAGGTAGGTATTCTTGGCGGAACCGGTATGGTCGGACAGAGGTTTATATCCCTTCTTGAGAATCATCCGTGGTTTGAGGTGGTGACAATAGCAGCCAGTGCAAGGAGTGCGGGAAAACGTTATGAGGATGCTGTCGGAGGAAGATGGAAGATGACAACACCCATGCCGGAGGCTGTAAAGGATATCATAGTGATGAATGTCAGTGAGGTTGAGAAGGTTGCATCAACCGTTGATTTTGTGTTCAGCGCTGTTGACATGACAAAAGATGAGATACGTGCCATAGAAGAGGAATATGCAAAGACCGAGACGCCGGTCGTTTCAAATAACAGCGCTCACAGATGGACGAGTGATGTACCGATGATAATCCCGGAGATAAATCCGGAGCATATTGATATCATAGAAGCTCAGAAGAAGAGGCTTGGTACGAAAAGAGGCTTCATAGCAGTAAAGCCCAACTGTTCGATACAGAGTTACGCACCTGTTCTTGCGGCTTGGCGTGAATTTGAGCCGACAGAGGTTGTTGCCACCACATATCAGGCAATCTCGGGAGCAGGCAAGACGTTTAAGGACTGGCCGGAAATGGAAGGAAATATCATTCCCTATATAGGCGGTGAGGAAGAGAAAAGTGAGCAGGAGCCTCTGCGCATACTCGGTAAGGTTGCAAACGGGACTATCGAGAAAGCTTCGCTCCCGCTTATAACGACACAGTGCATAAGGGTGCCCGTACTAAACGGACATACGGCGGCGGTTTTCATCCGCTTTAACAAAAAACCTACGAAGGAACAGCTTATTGACAGAATGGTCAGTTTCAGGGGAGAGCCTCAGAAACTTGAACTTCCGAGCGCTCCAAAGCAGTTCATACAGTATCTTGAGGATGATGATCGTCCGCAGGTTGCGCTTGATGTTGATTTTGAACACGGAATGGGTGTGTCAATAGGGCGTCTGCGTGAGGATACTCTCTTTGACTATAAGTTTGTAGGACTGTCTCATAATACTGTAAGAGGTGCGGCAGGAGGAGCTGTATTGTGCGCGGAACTCTTAAAGGCTAAGGGTTATATCAAAGAAAAATAAACAGTGTGCACAGTGTGTAAGGTGGGCAGAATGTCATTCAAACGCAGTACAGAGTTAAAAACATTAAATAATTATTTTGGTCGTGAAGACAATCAGATAGTTGTTCTGTATGGGGACAGGTTCAGTGGAAAGACGCAGCTTTTAAGGGATTTTCTTAAGGGTAAGGAGTTCTTCTATTATTCGGCGAGGGCATGTTCTCAGGAGGAACAGTTAAAACTGTGGCATGATGAACTGAGGGATTCGCTTTCGAGGAACGCTGAGATAAAGGAAGGTTATCAGGGAATTATATCCGCAATGATGGAAAATCCCGTGGAAGAGGGCAAGCGTGTAATTGTTGTGGATGAGTTTCAGAATATAATAAAGACCGGAACCGGTTTTATGGATGTCGTAGTCCAGGGCGCACACAGTAAATGGGGTGACCGGCCAGTCATGTTCATTCTGTGTTCGAGTTCCGTTTACTGGGTTGAGAACCAGATGGTGGACAAGCTTAAAGAACTTGCATTTGAGATATCGGGTCTCATCAGGTTGAATGATCTTAAATTTCTGGACTTTACGAGGCATTTTAAAAATTATGAACTTCAAAGTTCCGTAGAGGCTTATGCCGTAATAGGCGGAAGTCCGCTTATGTGGGAATTCTGGGATGATACACGCCCGGTGAGTGACAATATCTGTAATCTTATCTTAAGAAGCGGTGCACCTCTTAACGAATACGGCAGGCATATCCTGCCCTCCGAACTTAGAGAACCCCAGGTGTATAACACGATACTTGCAACACTGGCCCAGGGTAAGAATAAGCTGAATGACATCTATAAATACACAGGCTTCAGCCGCGCGAAGATATCGGTGTACATTAAGAACCTTATCGAACTCGAGATCGTTGAGAAGATCGATTCGGTAAATACAGCGGGACACGAGAATGTACAGAAGGGTATATACAGGATAACTGATCCGTTTACGCGTTTCTGGTATAAGTATGTGTTCAGATATTTTTCAAAGCTTGTTTTTATGAGCCCTGACAGATTTTATACAAAATACATAGCACCTACATTCAAATCATATACTGCATACTGCTTTACGGATGTATGTGCCGAATATCTTGATATACTTAATCAGATGGATAAGCTCGGTTTCAGATATACACAGCGGGGTGTCTGGGTAGGCAAGGTCGGTACCATTGATACGGTAGCGATGGATGATGACGGCAGAACGTTGGTGGCATTATGCAACTGGGAGAACCCTACAATGAATTATGCCGATTATGAGTGGCTTATGTTCTGCGTGAAGCAGGCCAAACTCAATGTCAATGAGATATTCCTGTTCAGCGCGGGTGATTTTGACCTTGAACTGAAACAGGAGGATATGATCAACGAACATCTCACGCTTATAGACGGTTCGCAGTTATAGTAACGAGGTCGGGAATTGGGCAAAAAGCTTATAATAACCGAGAAACCTTCCGTGGCACGTGATTTCGCCAGAGTGCTTGATGTGAAGGGAAATCGGGACGGATATATTGAAAATGACGAATATGTTATCTCCTGGTGCGTGGGACATCTTGTGGGGATGCTGTATCCGGAAGAATATGATATCAAATACAAATCCTGGAAGCTTGAGGATCTTCCTTTTTTACCCAAAGAGTATAAATACGGTGTATTAAAACCGGTAGCCAGGCAGTACGCAGTAGTAAACGGACTGCTGCACAGAGAGGATGTCGATACCGTTTACTGGGCAGGCGATTCGGGAAAGGAAGGACAGACCATAGAGGAGAACATACGCAATTACGGCGGCGTTCGTGATGGTATGAAGGAACTTCGGGTTTGGATAGATTCACAGACCGATGATGAGATAAAAAAGGGCATCAGGGAAGCAAAGGCAATGAGTGAGTATGATAATCTCGGGAAGTCCGGTATCATGCGAACTATTGAAGATTATGCGCTTGGTATCAATTTCTCAAGGGTACTGTCGGTAAAATACGGCCGTGTGATAAATGACGCGGCATCAACAAAAAAATACAGTGCCATAGCAGTAGGACGTGTCATGACCTGTGTGCTCGGTATGGTGGTTTACAGAGAGAGGGAAATACGTGATTTTACGGAAACACCGTTCTACAGAGTCATAGGCAATATCACTGAAGAGAAGATACCTGCCGAATGGAAGGCCGTTGAAGGTTCGGCTTATCTTGGCAGCCCGGTCCTTTACAAGGAGAACGGATTTAAGAAGAATGAGGATGCGCAAAAACTAATTGATGAACTTAATGGCAGGGAAGCGGTGGCGGAAACTATCGAGAAGAGCACATCCAAAAAGAAACCACCGTTATTGTTTAATATAACCGAACTGTCTGCGGAATGCGCCAAAAGATTTAAGATATCTCCGGACCAGACTCTTCAGATAGCGCAGGATCTGTATGAACACAAGCTCACCACATATCCCAGAACAGATGCAAGAGTCCTTACGACAGCAGTGGCAAAGGAGATCCATAAGAATTTAAGCGGTCTGCGTTCCTATGAACCCACGGCTGAATTTGTAAATAACATATTGGATAATAAACTTTATACAGGTCTTGATAAGACACAGTACGTAAAGGATGCCGATGTTACCGATCATTATGCGATAATACCAACCGGTCAGGTCAGGGAGTTGAGCAAAATGACCGACATGCAGAAGAAGGTATACGATGTGATCGTAAGACGATTTCTGAGCATTTTCTATCCGCCGGCTGAATACCTTACAGCCAAACTTACCGTCCTTATTGATAAGGAAAGACTGTTTTCATCCACAAAAGTCCTGAAGAATAAAGGATACATGGAGATAACGGGCGTTTCCAAAACTAAGGAGGATGATGAGAACGAACTCTCGGAAGACAGTAAAAAGAAGATACTTAAGTTCATAGAGGGACTGAAAAAGGGAGATAAGCTTGTTATAGACTCTTTTGAGATAAAGGAAGGAAAGACTTCTCCGCCCAAGCGCTATAATTCCGGTACCATGATGCTTGCAATGGAGAATGCGGGTAATCTCATTGAGGACGAGGAACTGCGTCAGCAGATAAAGAAGACGGGTATAGGGACTTCTGCCACAAGAGGTCAGATAATAAAGAAGCTCGTTGATATAGGATATCTTAATGAAAATAAAAAGACGCTTATACTGACACCGTCAAAGCTTGGGGAGATGATCTTCGAAGTCGTTGACATGTCGGTGCCGTCGCTGCTCAATCCCGAAATGACTGCGAATTGGGAAAAAGGGCTTGAAGGTATAATCAACGGAAGTGTTGATGCGGGAGAATACAGGGACAGGCTTGAAGAGTACATACGGACCGAGACCGAGAGGATGATAAAAAGCGACAGTATGAGCGATCTTGTCGGGAGAATCAATCCGTTTACGGATAAAAACAGCAAGGGTGCAGCGACCAGAAAGCCTCTCGGATTAAAATGTCCTAAATGCGGCGGAGAACTTACGACCACTTCCTTTGGTTACGGATGCAGCAATTACTGGAACAAGGAAGAACCGTGCAGGTTCTGCGTAGGCAGGATAGCAGGAGTAAAGCTGTCACAGGAAGACCTTACGGATCTGATAGAAAAAGGTAAAACACGTGTTATCGATGGCTTTACAAGCTCAAAAAAGAATAAATTCAGCGCTTCACTTAAACTTGGCAGAGAAAACGACGGGGAAGTAAAGGTTGTTTTTGATTTCCCGGATAATAACAGATATGAACCGGGTGAAGTAAAAGGACTCAAATGCCCAATGTGCGGCGGAAGGGTAATGCGTACAGCGCGCGGCGGCTATGAATGTGAGAGCCATAAGAGCGGCGACGATATATCGTGCAGGTTTAATATCGATACGATATACAGGCATAAGATAACGGAAAGTGAATTAAGATCATTGGTCGATGATGGAATCACAGATGTTATTAAAAATATGACGGCTCCCAATAACGTAAGGTTTGATGCCAGACTTAAGCTTAACCGTGATGAAAACGGCAAAGTGACCGGAATGGGTGTCGAAAGAGCATAAAAATACAAAAATCATAATACATTATATGTAATTTATGATACAATAAGAATTAGCCATCCTGAATATTATGTCTTAATGGATGGTTATACGGATTGAGATAGATGACGGCTAACGAATTCAGACAATTATGTGACAATATAGTTTTTCTTGACGGCGCCACCGGGTCAAACCTCATGAAGAGAGGGATGCCGAAGGGTGTCTGTCCGGAAACATGGATCCTTGATAACAGGGAAGTTCTTAAGGGGCTTCAATATGAGTATTTTGAAGCGGGAACGAATATAGTACTCGCGCCTACGTTTACGGCAAACAGGCTGAAACTTTCCGAATACGGCTTAGAGGACAGGATAGAGGAGATAAACAGGGAACTTGTAGGGATATCCTTAGAGGCAAGGGACTGCTTTCTTAAGGATCATCCTGATCATAAAGCTTTTGTTGCGGCCGATCTTACGATGACAGGCAGACAGCTTAAGCCGATGGGTACACTGGATTTCGAGGAACTTGTTGATATTTACAAGGAACAGCTTGGAATAACGGTGTCGGCGGGAGTCGATCTTATCATCGTAGAGACAATGACATCGCTTCAGGAGACCAGGGCTGCACTTATTGCGGCCAGGGAAACCTGCGATCTTCCGGTATTATGTTCCCTGACGTTTGAAGATAATTCAAGAACGCTGTTCGGTACCGACGGAATGACTGCGGTATCGGTTCTTTCAAGTCTCGGTGCTGCGGCCGTGGGTGCCAACTGTTCTACAGGTCCTGACAAAATGCTGGATGTCATCTCATCCATGTCAGAACTTGCCGACATACCGATAATAGCAAAGCCGAATGCGGGTATGCCAAAGCTTGATGCGGACGGTAACACGGTATATGATGTCGGACCCGATGATTTTGCGGATCAGATGATACCAATAATAAAGGCCGGCGCATCCATAGTCGGAGGGTGTTGCGGTACCACACCGGAACACATAAGAAAGTTAAGGGAGGCCGCAGAAGGTCTTAAACCCGCAGGACATTCAAGGGATAAGGAAGTAAGATTTCTGTCATCCGAGAAGAGCACTGTATGCTTTACCCTTGATTCGGGATTTATGATCGTAGGTGAGAGGATAAATCCTACCGGTAAGAAGAAATTACAGGAAGAACTCAGGAACGGCTCGTTTGAGATGATCCATGATCTTGCCGTATCCCAGGAGGAGAACGGAGCCTCGCTTCTTGATATAAATGTGGGTATGAGCGGGATAGACGAGCTTAAGACGATGTTAAGTACCATCGATGAGGTCACGACCCACGTATCGCTCCCACTTGTGATAGATTCAAGCCGGATAGATGTTATGGAACAGGCGCTCAGGCGTTATCCGGGAAGGGCACTCATCAATTCGATATCATACGAGAAGGTGAAGTTTGACAATCTGATGCCGATAGCGGCAAAATACGGCGCAATGTTCATTCTTCTGCCGCTGTCCGATGAAGGTCTCCCAAAGTCGCTTGACGAGAAGAAGGATATCATTGGGAAGATACTTAAGAGGGCAGATGAACTTAATATCCCACGTAATGATATCATTGTAGACGGTCTGGTCGCGACAGTAGGGGCCAATAAGAATGCGGCGCTTGAGACACTGGAAACGATAAGATACTGCAGGGAGGAATTAAAACTTCCCACTATCGTCGGATTGTCGAATATATCCTTCGGGCTGCCGGAAAGGATAAATGTAAATTCGAGTTTTCTTGAGCTTGCCATTTTAAGCGGGCTTACAATGGCGATATCCAATCCGTCGCAGCATCAGCTGGTCGCAGGGGCTTTAGCCACGGACATGCTGCTCAACAAGGAAGGCGCCGATCTGAGATATATCGGTTATATCAGTTATCTTAAGGAAAAATACCCCGATATGGCTCCGATGGGAACCATAAGCAGCAAACAGGATGCAGCTGAGATGACAGCGCCCGGACAGAGCGGGGCTGAAGTAAAAAAAAAGCCTGTAGATGACAATGATGCGGATATTATAAAAAAATCCGTGCTTATGGGCAATAAAAATAATATAATAGAGTATACGAAGCAGGAGATGTCTTCAGGCAGAGCCGCTTCTGACATACTGAACAAAAGCCTTCTTCCGGCGATAAATGAAGTCGGAAGGCTGTTTGAAAAGGGAAAGTATTTTCTTCCGCAGCTTATAGCCAGTGCGGAAGCAATGAGGATGTCGATAGAATACCTTGAGCCGTATCTTAAGGGTGATACGGAAAATATGAAGAGCGCAAAGATAGTGATAGCCACAGTCAAGGGCGACATTCATGATATAGGAAAAAATCTGGTGGCACTGATGCTTAAGAACTATGGCTTTGAAGTATTTGATCTCGGGAAGGATGTATCGAGAGAGGATATAATAAAAAAAGCCAAAGAGGTTGACGCGGATATTATAGCCTTATCCGCATTGATGACCACTACGATGCAGGAAATGCGAGAGGTTATAAAATATGCGCGCAGTCAAGGGGTGCGTGCACGTATAATGATCGGGGGAGCGGTCATCACGCAGGATTATGCTGATGAGATAGAAGCATCCGGATATTCAAAGGATGCACAGGAGGCCGTAAAACTGGCCGGAAGGCTTATAGAGACTTATGGTTCCCAAAAATAGCAGCAAAGGAGAAGGGTTATGGCAAAGAAGAAACGAATGGCCAGGCTTGCAGATCCCAAAATTCAAAAGAGAATGAAGCGGGATGAGGCATTGATGCAGGCAGCGGTCCGGCGTGCAAGGGCCGAAAGAGGCGCCGCTGTGGCGGCAAGATCTTCACCGAGTGTTCCGAATGCGGAAAGTAGCGGTTCGTCCGTAGGATCCGTACAGGGAACAGTATCAGTATCATCAAATCTTAATAGAATAAATGGAACAGCCGATATCAAAGAGGCAGTGAAGGAGGTTATCGTGAATAACAGTACAGACAGCAGCAGAGTTGCGGAATTATTGGATAATAACAATAAGAGACTTACAAAGAGACAGCGTCAGGAGAATGATGCCGAGATAATGAATGCAATGCAGAATGACGATATGAAGGTTCTTGCATCTTTGCTCATGCAGATGAGAGACAAGGATGAGAGAAAGCTTAAATATACCAAGGTTCAGGTGGGTTTTGCCACATTCACATCAATACTTGCACTTCTTATCGCTGTGTTTATAGGGATCGCAGTACTGACCATACTTCCGCAGCTTAACGATATAATCGCTCAGGCAAACGATCTTATTGCACAGACCAACACAACGATAGCCCAGGCAAATGATGCCATCGTTCAGGCCAACCAGATACTCAATGATGTTCAGCCTGTTGTTGATAATTTAAATACCGTTACGAACGATCTTGCAAGCGCAGATATAACCGGTATGCTCAAGGATGTTGACAACCTTGTTGTTTCGAGTGAGAAGAATATGTCGGAAGCCCTTCAGACTATCACGGATATAGATATCAAGTCACTTAACGATGCCATTGCGGATCTGAGTGCGATAGTAGCGCCTCTGTCGTCAATGTTCAGAAGATAAGAAACTAGGATCAGGAAGGTTTTTTACTATGTTAGGTGCAGATGCAATGGCAAAATGCCTTGTTGAGGAAAATGTCGGGGTAGTGTTCGGCTACCCCGGCGTAGCGATATGTCCTTTCTTCAACAGCATGCTTTCGGTGGATATAGAAAGGGTACTTGTAAGGACCGAGCAGAATGCGGCCCATATGGCAAGCGGTTATGCGAGGATATCCGGCAAGGTCGGCGTATGCGTGGCAACGTCGGGACCAGGAGCCACAAATCTTATAACCGGTATAGCTACGGCTTATGCGGATTCGATCCCTCTCGTATGTATAACGGGGCAGGTGGATTCCGGACAGCTTGGTTCGGACGTATTCCAGGAAGCTGATATCACGGGTGCAGTTGAATCCTTTGTCAAGTACAGTTATCTTGTCAAGAATGTTGAGGATATACCGCGCATATTTAAGGAGGCATTCCATATTGCATCTACAGGCAGGAGAGGTCCCGTACTCATCGATGTCCCGATAGACATACAGAATGCTTCGATCTCGAAGTTTTCATATCCCGCGGAAGTAAACCTGAGGACTTATAAGCCTACGGTCAAGGGACATGCCGTGCAGATCAAGAAGGTGATAAAAGCCATTTCAAGATCCGAGCGCCCCATAATCTGTGTGGGCGGTGGCGTGCATTTGAGCAATGCATCCGAAGAGGTCCGTGATTTTGCGCATAAGCATGGCATACCGGTAGTTTCAACCCTTATGGGCATAAGCGTGATGCCGACCAACGATCCGCTCTATTTCGGAATGGTCGGCAACAACGGCAAGTCATATGCAAACAGGGCGATGAACGAATCGGATCTTATCATAATGATAGGTGCACGTGTGGCGGACAGGGCAATATCGCAGCCCGATCTTATAATGGACAATACCGTACTCGTACATATTGATGTCGACCCTGCGGAGATAGGCAAAAATGTCGGTCCGCACATCCCTCTTGTCGGAGATATAAAGGCGATATTTGAAGAAATGGCCAAGTGCGAAGTGGAATGTAACTTTGCACCCTGGCTTGAGACGCTTGAAGGATATAAGGCCGATGCTCCCGCAAGGAAAAAGCCGAGACCCGAATATGTGGATCCTGCCGAATTCATAAGGATGCTTTCCGAGAAGCTTGATGATGATGCGATATATGTAGCCGATGTCGGACAGAATCAGATGTGGTCCTGCGGTTATCATATAGTTAAGAAAGGCAGATTCCTTACTTCCGGCGGTATGGGCACGATGGGATATTCGATACCGGCAGCGATAGGAGCAAGGGCAGCGGCGCCCGAGCGGCAGATAGTAGCGGTATGCGGAGACGGTTCGTTCCAGATGTCGATGATGGAGCTTGCCACCATGCAGCAGCACTCGCTTCCGGTCAAGATAATAATATTCCATAACGGATATTTGGGACTGGTACGTGAATATCAGTACAATGTCTACAAAGGAAATTATTCTGTGGTCGATCTGTCCGGATCGCCTGATTTTTCCAAATTGTCCGATGCTTACGGCATACCGTTCTACAGACTTGAAAATATGGAAGGAGCTTCGGAGATGCTTGAAGACTTTCTTTCTTGCAAGGATCCGGCTCTTATGGAAATAATGATAGATCCTTTGGATGTGGTTAAATAAACCTTACAGGTGGCATATTTATGAAAAGATTATATTCAGTCCTTGTCGAGAACAGATCAGGCGTGTTGATGAAAGTTGCCGGCCTGTTTTCAAGACGTATGTTCAATATTGATTCACTTGCCGTGGGTGAGACGGATGATCCGAACGTCAGCTGTATCACCATAGTTTCATCGGGCGAGAAGAATACCCTTGAACAGATAGAGAAGCAGTTAAACAAGAAGATAGATGTAATAAAGATCAAAACCTTCAACGAGGAGGAGAGTGTAAGCCGCGAACTTATCCTTGTCAAGGTAAAATACAACAAGAGTACCCGCAGGGAGATCATGGAGATATGCGAGATCCTTAATGCATCGATAGTCGACATGTCAAAGAACCTTATGACGATCCAGTTATGTGATACACCCGAGAGGACCAAGCTCCTTATTCAGATGCTCGCTTCCATAAGTATCGTGTAAGTGGCAAGGACCGGTGTGCTGGCGCTCCAAAAGTGCAGTCTGAGTGATTGACATATGATCATCGTATGCTAAAATGGTGGAAGCGATTAAAAAGGCGGGTATTATTATGCATAAAAAAGTATTTCAGTTACTTGTTGATAACACATCAGGCGTACTAAGCCGCATTTCAGGGCTTTTCAGCCGTCGCGGTTACAATATCGAGAGTATTACTGCAGGTACGACAGCCAATCCCAGGTTCACAAGGATAACGATCGTAGCAACGGGTGATGAAGCGATCCTTGAACAGATCGAGAAACAGGTGGGCAAGCTCATAGATGTTCGGGATATAAGGGAGTTAAAGCCCGATTCTTCTGTGTTCAGGGAGCTCATCCTTATAAAGGTAAGGGCAACCGATGTACAGAGACAGTCGATCATATCGGTATCGGATATTTTCAGAGCCAAGATAATCGATGTAGACAAGGATTCGATGATAATAGAACTTACCGGGACACAGAATAAGATAGATGCTTTCCTTGATCTGCTTGACGGTTATGAGATACTTGAGATCGCAAGGACGGGTATAGCGGGACTTAAGAGGGGCACAGAAGGCGTTGTCGAGTTGGACTGACAGCTTCCGACCCCTTATGGTTATAAATCAATAAACATTTTCTTAGGAGGAAACACTAATGGCAAAGATTTATTATGAAGAGGATTGTAATCTTGCAGCTCTTGAAGGAAAGACCATAGCTGTTATCGGTTACGGAAGTCAGGGACATGCACACGCACTCAATGCGAAGGAGTCGGGCTGCAATGTGATCATAGGTCTTTATGAGGGTTCAAGATCATGGGACAAGGCAGTTAAGCAGGGCTTTGAAGTATATACGGCAGCTGAAGCGGCCAGGAAGGCTGATATCATCATGATCCTTATAAACGATGAGAAACAGGCTGATATGTATAAGAAGGATATTGAGCCCAACCTTGAGGCAGGAAATATGCTCATGTTTGCTCATGGCTTCAATATCCATTTCGGATGTATCGTTCCGCCTAAGGATGTTGACGTTACAATGATAGCTCCCAAAGGACCCGGTCATACGGTACGTTCGGAGTATCAGGCAGGAAAGGGTGTTCCGTGTCTTGTGGCTGTTGAGCAGGATGCTACAGGCAAGGCTCTTGAAAAGGCTCTTGCTTATGCGCTTGCCATTGGCGGTGCAAGAGCAGGCGTTCTTGAGACAACTTTCAGGACAGAGACGGAGACAGACCTTTTCGGTGAGCAGGCAGTGCTCTGCGGCGGTGTATGTGCACTTATGCAGGCAGGATTCGAAACGCTGGTTGAGGCAGGTTATGATGAGAGAAATGCATACTTTGAGTGTATCCATGAGATGAAGCTCATTGTTGACCTTATCTATCAGTCCGGTTTCGCAGGAATGAGATATTCGATCTCAAATACAGCGGAATACGGTGATTACATTACAGGTCCCAAGCTTATAACCGAAGAGACCAAGAAGACGATGAAGAAGATCCTTTCCGATATTCAGGACGGTTCATTTGCAAAGCAGTTCCTTCTTGATATGTCACCTGCGGGACGTCAGGTTCATTTCAAGGCCATGAGGAAGCTTGCTTCAGAGCATCCTTCGGAGAAGGTCGGTGAGGAGATCCGTAAGCTTTACAGCTGGAACAATGAGGAAGATAAGCTCATAAACAACTGATCCTTGCATTTATAAAAGTATTATGGTAAACTACCATAAGTTGTGTAAAGTTAAGTAGACGGTCCGCTGTATTTATTATGCATATAATGAAAAAAGTACTCCGTACTTTTTCTGAATACGCTCGCCGCTAAGGCATCATAAGGAATCCACCGCAAGCGGTTCCCCTTATGATCGATACAAGAACGTCAGGTATCAAAGGAGGTTCATGATGAACGACATTATCAAAAACATCGAAGCTGAGCAGATGAAGGAGAGTGTTCCCGAGTTTGCTGTAGGTGATACCGTTAAGGTATACGCCAAGATCAAGGAAGGAAACAGAGAGAGGATACAGGTCTTCGAGGGTACTGTTCTTAAGAGACAGGGCGGAAGCAACCGTGAGACATTCACCGTAAGAAAGAATTCAAACGGTGTAGGCGTTGAGAAGACATGGCCTCTGCACTCACCGTTCGTTGAGAAGATCGAGGTGGTAAGACGCGGTAAGGTAAGAAGGGCTAAGCTGTTCTACTTAAGGGATCGTGTCGGTAAGGCCGCTAAGGTTAAAGAAGTTGTAAAATAATCTGAAGTGACTTTAAGGGGCAAATACATCAGTATTTGCCCCTTTGGTGTTTTTATGAGGAAAAGAAGAGACTTAGGCACCATAGACCTTGACTATAAAGGAAAAAAAGAACGCAGACCGAACATGGCTGTCCTGTATGAGATCTTATCGTGGATCTTCGGCGTGGCAGCTGCCATCTTTCTCGGTATAATGACGGTCAATTTTGTCGGTACCAGCACAAGTATCGTCGGCAGCTCAATGGAACCTGCGCTCTTTAACGGAGAAGAGGTGCTGTTAAATAAGATAATATACCAGTTTTCCGCCCCGAAACGCGGTGATGTCATTGCATTTCATCCGAACGGGGACGAGAATACGCATCTGTATGTTAAGCGTATAGTTGCACTCCCGGGTGAAACAATACAGATAAAGCAGGGATCCGTGTATATAAACGGCGAGATGCATGCCATGGATACGGAAACAAACGAAGCCGGTGTTGCGGCGGATCTTATAGAACTTAAAGATGATGAATATTTCGTCATGGGAGACAACCGTGAGAACAGCGAGGACAGCCGGAGTGCTAATATAGGCAACGTTTCTCGTGAAATGATCGTTGGAAAGGTCTGGTATCATATGAAATACGAAGATACCAGAATGGGAAGAGTGGAATAATGGCATATCAGTGGTTCCCGGGGCATATGACCAAGGCCTTCAGGATGATGCAGGAAGATATTAAGCTCATCGATCTGGTTATCGAGCTTGTGGATGCAAGGATCCCGTATTCGAGCAGGAATCCCGATATCGATAAGCTCGGCATGGGCAAGGCAAGGATGATCATCCTGAATAAGGCTGATCTTGCGGATGAAAATATAAACAAGGTCTGGTACAGGTATTTCGAGGATAAGGGCATGAGTACCGTGCTTCTTGATTCAAGGAAGAAAAACGGACTTGCCAGGGTCAATTCCGCAATACAGGATGCCTGTGCGGCAAAAACAGAGCGTGACTTAAAGCGAGGTATCAAAAACCGTCCGGTAAGGGCAATGGTAGCAGGTATCCCAAATGTCGGGAAATCAACTTTCATAAATTCCCTGGCAGGTAAGGCGAGTGCAAAGACAGGGAACAAACCCGGTGTGACCAAGGGGAAACAGTGGATAAGACTGAATAAGAACGTCGAGCTTCTTGATACTCCGGGCGTGCTATGGCCGAAATTTGAAGATCAGGAGATCGGAAGGAGACTGGCTTTCATCGGTTCCATAAATGATGAGATCGTAAACAGAGATGAACTCGCATGTGAACTCATAGAATACTTAAGCGGCCGGGATTGTGGATATTCGGGTTTGATAGCTAAAAGGTACGGCATAGATGAGATGCTGTCCCCTCATGAGGCACTCTCATCGATCGCAGTTGAAAGAAAATGCATGGCAAAGGGCGGAGAACCCGATATATCGCGGGCCGCCGGATTGCTTCTCGATGATTTCAGATCGGGAAGGCTCGGCAGGATATCGCTTGAAAGTCCGCAATGGTAGTGTAAAGCAGATCATGAAATCTGAGAACCGTCATAAGGAATCCACCGCAAGCGGTACCCCCCTATGACAGATCGATGAAGGGAAGAAAAATGGAGAAGAAAATATCGGATATCAAGTCGGAGTTTGCCTTGACAGGTAGCGACGGGATCGAAGGATTTATAAACGAATATGCAGACGATGAACGCCCGGGTGTTCAGGCTCTGGTACTTCGGGCAAAAAAAAATCTTGAAAAATACAATGCGGAACTCAAACGTATATACAGTATCAGTGAATACGAGAGAAAATACCGGGAATACCGCTATATATGCGGGATTGACGAGGTCGGAAGGGGACCTCTTGCAGGCCCGGTGGTCGCAGGTGCGGTGATACTTCCGAAAGATTGTTGCATTTTATATGTTAATGATTCCAAGAAATTGTCCGAAACAAAAAGAGAAGAGTTGTATGATGAGATAATGGACAAGGCTGTATCGGTCGGTCTTGGATTTGTGGATAATAACAGGATTGATGAGATAAACATCCTGCAGGCCACCTATGAGGCGATGAGACAGGCGATCGGAAAGCTGGATCCCAGGCCGGATATCCTTCTTAATGATGCGGTCACAATACCAGAAGTATCGATAAAGCAGGTACCCATAATAAAGGGTGATGCAAAAAGCATTTCGATAGGTGCTGCCTCTATAATCGCAAAGGTCACAAGGGATCGCATGATGAAGGAATATGCGGAAGAATTCCCGGAATACGGCTTTGAAGACAACAAAGGATACGGCTCCAGGAAACATATAGAAGCTATACAGAAATACGGTCCCTGCGCTCTTCACAGGAGGAGTTTTATAGGGAACTTTACATAGGATCAGATCAGGGGAGAGGGAATGGCGCTTGATGTTAATGCGATAAACACATACGGCAGGATGAATACCGCGGGAAACGGCGCAGTCAGTCAGGCGGGGATAACCGGTGCTGCAAATACCGCAGGAGGACAGCAGGGCGGGCAGAATATAACTATTGCTCCGGGCCAGGTGCTTGGCGGTGAAGTCCTTGATGTGAAGAACGGAGAAGTCACTCTCCGCCTTGATAATAATGCCACATTAACGGCAAATCTTGATAAAAATATGGATCTTACTGTCGGCCAGAAGCTCATGTTCCAGGTTACGAGCAACGGTGATCAGACAGCTCTCCATCCGCTTTATACCAATCTTTCAAATAACACAATGGCCAATACGGCCTTAAGTCAGGCAGGCTTAAGTCCTACTGCGGCAAATCTTGCCATGGTATCGAGCATGCTTGATGAAGGCATGCCGGTAAACAGACAGGCACTGCTTGGTATGGCAAGGGTACTTGATGCAAATCCTGTGACCGATCCCGCGACTTTGGTGGAACTTACAAAGCTCGGACTTCCCGTAAATGAACTGAATATTGGACAGTATGAAAATTATAAGAATTTTGAACATCAGATAATCAATGATGCTCAGGGACTTTCAACCGGACTTAGCGAACTGCTCGGTACGGCAGGCGAAGGAGAGGGGATCATACAGACGGGAAATGAGTTTATCCTTACCGATCAGCTCCGGCTCTCGAGCGATATCCTAAGCCTGGTAGACGGCGGTGACAGGGATTGGAATGCCATACTCAATAATCCTCAGATAACCGGAACTGCAGCTCAGTCCGTAGAGATAGCGGCAAACGGTCCTCTTAATCCGATGATCGAAGTCCAGCAGAATGCGGCGGTTGAAGTTGAGGATGTCTGGGCGGTGTCGCTTAATCCGGACTCGGAAGCCGAGCCCGAAATGCAGACTTCCGTCAATATGGGTGAGAGCACCGTAAATCAGGACGGAGGTACGACGTTAAACGGCGGCCAGATGCAGGATGGCCAGAATAAGCTTATGCAGGGGCTTATTGATGATCTGTCAAAACTCGGGATGCCCGCAGATGAATTGGGAAATATATCAAACGGAACGATGTCCGTACGTGACCTCATAGATTTTGTAAGGACCATGATAAACAATAATAGCGGCGAGCACAAGCTGTCATCAACGCAGATGGAATCTCTTACCAGGATACTTAACAATCCCGACTTCAAGCAGCTTGTCGGAAATCAGCTGTTAAACCAGATGATGCTAAATCCCGAAGATGTCGCGAAGGAAGGCCGGATAGAAGAACTGTATAAGCGTCTTGCGGAGCAGTCACAGAGAGCGATAGAGATATTAAAGGATGCCGGCCAGTCGGGCACAGAGGTCCTTAAAAATGCTCAGAACATAAATGATAATGTAAATTTCATGAACCAGTTAAACCAGATGATGTCCTATGTACAGCTGCCGATAAGAATGAACAGGGAAAATGCCCACGGAGAACTCTATGTTTATACGAAGAAGAAACAGCTTGCAAACAAGGACGGAAATGTGAGTGCCTTTCTGCATCTTGACATGGAAAACCTGGGTCCCATGGATGTGTATGTTGCCATGCAGAAGAATAAGGTAAATACCAACTTTTATCTGGCGGATGAAGAAGTTCTGGATCTTATAATGTCTCATATAGATATCCTTGATGCAAGGCTTCAGAAAAGAGGTTATAATATGAGCACCTCTGTTACGATAAAGAGCAAGGATGAACCGAAAAAGACTGTAGTGGGTGAGATGTTAAAGGAACAGAGCAGCGGAGTGGTCACGGGTCCCATAGCTTCGAAACTGACATTTGACATAAGGGCATAGTAACAGCGGATCGGGAGAAAAGTTTCATGGATGAAAAGGATAAAAGACCAAAGGTAAAACAGGCCATAGCCCTTGAATATGATCCGGGTGAAGTTGCGCCCAAAGTTGTTGCGAGCGGTAAAGGTGCGCTTGCCGAGAAGATCATAGAGAAGGCAAAGGAAGCCGATGTACCGCTGCATCAGGACAGTAAGCTGGCAGGTACACTGAGTAAGCTTGAGATAGGTGATTATATTCCGCCCGAATTATATGAAGTGGTTGCGGAAATACTTGTATTTGTCGATGAGATGGAGAAGATAAAGGGTAAGGTAACGAAGCCCAGATGAACAAAAGAAAAACAGGTTCCATTTATGAGGATATGGCTGCCGCATATCTTGGCAGTCACGGTATCAGTATAATCTCAAGAAATTTCAGAAGCCGATACGGAGAAATAGATATTGTCGGATATGACGGAGAGTATTACATCTTTTTCGAAGTAAAATACAGGAAGGATGATTCTTCGGGCAATCCGATAGAGGCTGTGGATATATGGAAACAGGCAAGGATATCCAGAGTCAGTGATTATTTTCGTGTCGTAAGGAAGTTAAAAGATACCGATAACGTAAGATTTGATGTCATAGCGATACTCGGTAAAGATATCAGATGGTATAAAAATGCTTTTGAATATATACAGATCTGATATGTGAGATATAAAGAGGAATAAGAGGAAGGATCAAAATGAGCGAACTTATCAAAGCAAGGGAAGAGATAGAAGAAACAGACAGACAGATGGCAGCTCTTTTTATAAAGAGAATGAGGTGCGCCGAGAGTATCGCGGCATATAAAAAAAGTAACGGTATCCCCATTCTTGACAAGGGGAGGGAAGAGGAGCTTATAAAAAAGAACGAGGGATATATCGATGACCCGGAGCTCATACCGTATTATGACCTTTTCATGCGGTCGGTAATGGATATATCCAAACAATACCAGCGCGATCTCATCGGATGATGAGACGGAACTTTTATAAAAAGTGTTGACAAGGCAGTTTATATAGTGTTATATGTATTTAAACCGTTGAGGAAGAGTGAGTAGGCAGTACCTCTTTTCATACAGAGATCCGCAGGCGGTGAGATTGCGGAAGAAAATGTATCGGCTGAATGGACTTCTAAGGGCGAGCGGAAACGGATGCATTAGCATCCTTAGTATGTAAGACGGAGTGATCCATCGTTAATAGGATCGTCGTATGTTAGTACGGACTGAGAGGGTGCTTTGGCACCAAGCGGGGTGGCACCGCAGGAAATGAACCTGTCCCTGCATTTGATCGAAAGATCAAGTGCAGGGTTTTTTATTAGATTTCCAAGTCAGGGATCCGCCGGAAAGAAAGGGAAGGAAAGATCATGATCCTTGACAGAATAGTTGAAGATAAAAAAATAAGGCTTAAGGAACATAAATCAAACGTCTCATTTGAGGAGATCCGTAAGTTTGCCGAAGCTGAACTTAAGGATGAAAAAAGACCAGAGAACTGTTTTTACGAAAACCTTAGGAAGCAGGGAATATCGATAATAGGTGAATTCAAAAAGGCATCACCAAGCCTCGGCAGGATCGAATCAAAGATAGATCTGCTTGAAAGGATAGATGAGTATAATGCTTCGGTGGATGCCATATCATGTCTGACGGAAGAAGATCACTTTAACGGCAATATCGAATATCTTAAAACGATAAGAAAGAAGTCGGACCTCCCGATACTGAGGAAGGATTTCATGATAGACGAGTATCAGTTCTATGAGGCAAAGGCAATAGGGGCGGATGCGGTCCTGCTTATCGCAGCGATACTTGACGATGCGATGCTGAGAGATTTTTATGCACTGGCAAGGGAACTTAAACTGGATGTGCTTGTGGAGACACATGATGAAAATGAAGTCGAGAGGGCACTTAAGACAGATCCCAGGATCATCGGTGTGAACAACAGGGATCTTAAGGACTTTTCAATAAAACTTGAGACTACCGGACGCTTAAGGAAACTGGTCCCTGAGGATAAGGTATTCGTTACGGAGAGCGGCATCATGGGTGATGAGGATGTCAGATATCTTAAGGAGACCGGCGTGGATGCCTTCTTAATAGGACGTGCATTTATGGAGAGCAGGGATCCTAAAGAACTTGCGCACCATTGGAAATCTCTTTGATCAAGATCATAGCACAGACCAGGAGGGATAAACGGAAAAATGATGAACAGGATGAATGAGTGCAAAACGGAAATAAAGATCTGCGGTCTCACAAAACCCGAAGAAGCAGGGTATCTTAACGAGTACGGAGTTGATTACGCGGGCTTCGTATTCTATGAAAAAAGCAGGAGATATATAAGCTTTGACAGGGCGGAAGAGATAATGAGAGGGCTTGATAAGGGGATAAAGCGTGTAGCGGTCACGGTATCTCCCGATGCATCACTTGTAGAACGTATAGCAGAGCATGGTTTTGATATCATACAGATACATGGGGATATGAGTGAAGATGCCGTTAAAGCGTCCGGGATACCGGTATGGATGGCACTAAATCCTGCGGGAGAAGGTGAAATGTACGAAAAACGAAAGTTTTACGAAGATATTATCAAAAAAGCGGATGGTAAGATCAAGGGGGTACTGATGGATGCGCCGCAGTTTGGGAGCGGAAAGCCTTTTGACTGGCATAAGAGCAGACGGTTACTAAAGGCCGGAGACAGATCCTCCCCGTTTGAAGGACTTAAGATCATCCTTGCCGGAGGACTTGACAGCCAAAATGT
>JAFSZZ010000023.1 GCA_017458765.1 Lachnospiraceae bacterium
CTGCTGTATGACATGCAGCTTATCGGAGCACTCAAACTGTTCGGAGACATAGTGATAAACATGTCGCTGAAGATATGTGCGGTATATCTGATAATCGGTATAGTGGATTATGTATATCAGAGGCATAAGTTCAACGAAGACCTGAAGATGACCAAACAGGAAGTAAAGGACGAGTGGAAGAATGCCGAAGGAGATCCTGCCATAAAGGGAAAGCAGAGACAGAGGATGCAGGAAGCTTCCAGACGGCGTATGATGCAGGATATACCTCAGGCCGATGTGGTGATCACCAACCCCACGCATTTTGCGGTGGCGGTAAAATATGATCCACAGGTAGCGCCGGCACCTTATGTGGTGGCAAAGGGTGAGGATTTCCTGGCTGCAAAGATCAGGGAAGAGGCCGGCAAATACGGTGTCGATATAGTGGAAAACAAGCCGCTTGCAAGGATGCTCTACTACAATGTGGATCTGGGCGCTCAGATACCGCCGGAACTATACAGTACGGTAGCGGAAATACTGGCTGTTATCTATAACAGACGTGAGGCTGAAACAGCCTGACAGGGATCCGGATAATAATAAGGAGGGGAGAAAGCATGAAGATAGGAAAAGCGGATTTAGGCGTTGCGCTGTATCTTTTGTGTGCATTTGTATTTCTCATAATACCCATCCCTTCAACCCTGCTGGATATCTGTCTTGCACTGAACATGTCGGTGGCATTCGCGATAATGTTCAATTCGATGTTTGCCAAGGAAGTCCTTGACATGTCGTTTTATCCGACAATGCTGCTGTTCACGACACTGTTCCGTATATCGCTGAACGTGTCATCGACAAGGCTTATACTTACTACCGGTTCCCCCGGCAATGTTGTTGAAACATTCGGAAGCTTCGTCGGCGGCGGCGATCTGGTAATGGGAACCATAGTGTTCATCATACTGATAATAGTGCAGTTCATGGTCATAAACAAAGGTTCCGAGCGTGTCGCTGAAGTAACGGCCCGTTTTACACTGGATGCTATGCCCGGTAAACAGATGGCGATAGATGCCGATCTTAACACAGGCGCGATCACCGATGAGGAAGCAAAGAGACGAAGGGATAAGATACAGGACGAATCAAGCTTCTTCGGTTCCATGGATGGTGCGGTTAAGTACGTTAAGGGAGATGCTACGGCAGGTCTTATCATAACGGCCGTTAATATCGTAGGCGGCATCATAATGGGAATGACAAGAGGCGGACTGGCCTTTCAGGAGGCACTCCAGAAATATGCCATCCTGACCATAGGTGACGGACTTGTATCACAGATACCTTCGCTTGTCATATCGTTATCAACAGGTATTCTCGTTACAAAAGGCGGCAAGGAAGCCGATTTTGGAAGCGTTATCGTAAAGCAGCTGTTCGGTATGCCGAGAGCATTATATATAACTGGAGGCATACTTGCCTTCCTTGGCATATTCACTCCGCTGAATCTTCTTCTGTTTGTCGGATTCGGAGCGATTTTCATTGTATGCGGGAGGATGGTCGCGAATACGCTTGAGGAAGCAAAAGTGGAAGCGCAGGTGGATGAGACCGAGGTAGAGGCAGAGGAGATTAGAAAGCCCGAGAATGTGGTATCGCTGCTGCAGGTTGACCCGATAGAGCTTGAGTTCGGTTACGGTATCATACCGCTTGCCGATGTGAACCAGGGCGGAGACCTGTTAGACCGAGTTGTTATGATAAGGAGACAGGTTGCGCTCGAACTCGGTACGGTAGTACCTATCATACGACTGCGAGACAACATACAGCTCAATCCTAATCAGTATATAATCAAGATCAAGGGTATACAGGTCAGTGAAGGCGAGATACTGTTCGATCATTATATGGCGATGAACCCGGGCTATGTTGAGGAGGATATTTCCGGTATCCCGACATTTGAACCTTCGTTCGGGCTTCCGGCAAAATGGATAACGGAATCTCAGCGTGAGCATGCCGAGAGCATAGGATATACGGTTGTCGATCCGCCTTCGATAATAGCAACACACCTTACCGAGGTCATAAGGCAGCATATTGCGGAACTCCTTACAAGGCAGGATGTGCAGAATCTTGTCAACAATATCAAGGAATCCAATCCTTCGCTTGTTGATGAACTCACACCCAAGCTTCTCGGACTCGGTGAGATACAGAAGGTACTGCAGAATCTGTTAAAGGAAGGTATTTCCATAAGGGATCTGCTCACCATATTTGAGACACTGGCAGATCATGCCGTTGTATCAAGGGATACGGATCTTCTCACGGAGTATGTGAGACAGAGTTTAAAGAGGGCGATTTCGGCCAAGTATTTCCCGCCTAATGAACCGACACAGGTAGTGACGCTCGATCCGAAGATAGAGCAGGAGATAATGGCATCAGTGAAACAGACTGAGCAGGGGGCATATCTTACGCTTGACCCTGACAGGACAAAGGCGATAATGAAATCGGTGACCGCTGAGACGGATAAACTTGAGAAGCTTGGAAAGAGCCCGATTATAATAACTTCACCGATCGTACGTATGTATTTTAAGAAACTAACAGAGGATACCTTTAAAGATCTTATAGTAGTTTCGTATAATGAAGTTGATATGAATGTTGAATTACAGTCTGTCGGAATGGTAACGGCTTAATGATAATAAAGAAATTTCAAGGGAAAACAGAAGAAGAGGCAACGCAGCTGGCTAAAAAGGAACTGGGGACTTCGGTTGTCATCATGAACGTGAAGAATGTAAAGAACAAGGGATTTCTTTCGTTTTTCAAGAAACCTGTGGTGGAAGTTACAGTAGCGCTTGAGGATGAGCAGGACAGGACAACATACAAACCGATCCTTCCTGCGGCTACTGTAAGGCGTACTGTTGAGACTGCAAAACAGGAGGCGCGCGACAGGAAAAAGGAAGAAGCGAAGGTGCCGGAAGATACCGCAGATATTGAAATGCCGGGGAAGAATGTGCGCCCGGATCAGGTGGAGACCCTGGAAGAAAAGCTCGAAAGCCTTCATACTCTTATAGAGCAGCAGATAATAAAGGACATTGGTGATATTGATTTTGAATCCGAATCGGAATCCGACGAACAGGTCGCATTTTTTAAGCTTATTTATAATACTCTCATAGATAATGAAGTGGATGAGAAGTATGCGAATGAGATAATAGACGAGCTCGGCAAGATCAAAAAGAAGGGTGCCGGTATAGATATTTATCTGGCCAATATATACCAGAAGATGATATTGCAGTTCGGTCAGCCTTCAGGCATCACACCGGCAAAAGAAGGGCCTAAGCTTGTATTCTTCATCGGACCGACGGGAGTCGGTAAGACAACAACGATAGCCAAGATAGCATCCAGGCTTAATGTTGACGATAAGAAGAAAGTTGCATTGCTTACCACGGATACTTACAGGATAGCTGCGGCAGAGCAGCTGCGCACGTATGCCAATATACTGGATGCTCCCTTCCGTATAATCTATACGGAGGATGAAGTCAAGACAGCACTCGAGGAATTTAAGGATCAGGATTTTATCCTTGTTGATACGGCAGGTCATTCGCATCACAATGAGGCTCAGAAGAACAGCATGAAGGATTTCCTTCACTGTGTTGATGATCTGATCGAAAAGGAGACATATCTTGTGGTAAGCGCCACTACAAAATACCGGGATCTTATAAGCATAGCGGACGCTTATACCGAGATGACGGATTATAAACTGATATTTACAAAGCTTGACGAGACAACGACACTGGGTAACCTTTTCAATCTAAAGAAGCACACCGGAGCCCAGATGTCTTATATAACTTTCGGCCAGAATGTTCCGGATGACATCGAGCAGTTCAGTCCGCAGAATACGGTAAAACAGCTTCTGGGAGGAGACAGATAGATGGATCAGGCGTCACAGTTAAGAAATATAATAAAAATGAACGCCCAGCCACAGCGTCCCACAGCCAGGGTGATCACCGTTACAAGCGGTAAGGGCGGAGTCGGTAAATCCAATGTATCCATAAATCTTGCCGTACAGTTAAGAAGGCTCGGGCAGAGAGTTATAATCTTCGATGCGGATTTCGGATTGGCAAATATAGAGGTCATGTTCGGCGCGATACCGAAACATAATCTGGGAGATCTTATCTATCAGGGCAAGAATATCAGAGAGATAATCACGGCGGGCCCCATGGATATAGGATTCATATCCGGAGGTTCGGGTATTGCGGGACTTACCAATCTCGGAAGGGATTATATCAATTATCTTATTCAGAATCTCGCGGAGCTTGATATGCTTGCCGATGTGATAATCATCGATACGGGAGCCGGAATTTCGGATGCGGTCATAGAGTTCCTTGTTGCGAGCGGAGAAGTGCTGCTGGTAACAACACCGGAACCCACATCGATCACCGATTCCTATTCTCTGCTTAAAGCGCTTAACCGTCATGTGAGGTTCAGCAGAGAGATGACCACCATCAAAGTGATCGCGAATAAGGTGAAGAGTCCGGAGGAGGGACAACAGCTGTTTAACAAGTTAAACGCAGTGGTGAGCAGATATCTTAAGATACCCATAAAGTATTTGGGATATGTTCCCGAGGATCCGCAGCTTGTCAGGGCTGTCATGCAACAGACACCGATATCCATAGACAGCCCCAATGCCAAGAGCGCACGAGCCTTTGAAAATCTTGCATATACGCTGACAAGCAACGCATCGGATACGAGTTTTAAAAAGCACGGAATGACCGGATTTTTTGCAAATATGGTCAGAGGTATAAAAGGAAGGGAATGGCAGTATTAATCAAGATGGGAGAGATGATATGCTATCAAAGTATGTAAAACTGGGGGACAAGCTTGAACTGGAATCCATTGACAATTCCAGGAACAGAGATGACCTGACGGAGAAGAAGAATTACAGGAGTCAGGTATATGACATTGTATCTGAAGATCAGATCAAGATCGCCATGCCGATGGAACAGGGGAAGATCGTACTGCTGCCTGTGGACGGGGAGTACAATATCTGCTTTTACACACAGTCCGGTCTGTACCAGTGCCTCGCGCGCGTCATAGACAGATACAAATCCGATAACATTTTTGTTCTGGTAATGGAGCTGACAACGGATATAAGGAAGTACCAGAGACGCGAATATTACCGTTTGAACTGTGTGCTTGACATGAAGGCAAGGAATGTTACAACTGAGAGCGGACAGGATATGTCCCATGAACAGGTTCATTTTCTTGATACCGATATAACCTTCAGCAACGGTACAATGGTCGATATAAGCGGAGGAGGTGCCAGATTTATATCCAAGGTACAGTATCCGAAGGGAAGTAATATCCAGTTTGCGTTTTCGCTTTTTGTAAACGGCAAGCTCACGGAATACAAGCTGTTAGGCAGAGTTCTTTATTCTGAGGAGCTCGCAAGCAGACAGGGATCGTTTGAACACAGGATCCAGTTTGTGAACATAATGAATGATGAACGCGAGAGTATCATAAAGTTCATCTTCGAGGAAGAAAGAAAGATAAGACGCAGAGAGAAGGGGTGATAAATTGAAAAAGAAAATACTCATCGTAGATGACTCTGCACTTATGAGAAGGGTGCTCTGTGATATAATAAATTCGGACGACAGATTTGAAGTTGCTGAGTATGCTATAGACGGAGCGGACGGATTCAAGAAGATCTGTTCAAAAACCTATGACGCGGTTGTATTAGATGTATATATGCCCAAGATGACCGGTCTGGAGATGCTCAAGGAAATGCAGAAAAGCAAGGTGTATGCAAATGTCCTGATGGCCTCTACGACCACCGGAGAAGGTGCAAAGGAAACACTTATGGCTCTTGAGCTCGGAGCCGTTGATTTCATCCAAAAGCCTGAAAATGTTGCGGATGCACGGCATGATGATTTTAAGAAAAGGTTCCTGGAACTTCTCGACGTAGTCTGCAAGGCCAGCAGTGCCCACATGGCAATCGCAGGACAGCAGAGCGCATCTTCGATCCGGAAAGGTACAACTTTCGTATCCAGATATGATGTCAATTTTCATACCAAACCCGGAATGTTTACCGATCCCAAGGCGGCGCCACGTGCGGGTGGTACGGCCGAACCGAAGAAAGAGAGCACTGCAGCAGGAAGCACAGCGCTGCCAAAGGTGGCCGGCAGGAAGATAGTAGCCATAGCTTCCTCTACCGGAGGTCCCAAGGCATTACAGGAGGTCATTCCCAAGCTTCCCGGGAACCTGAAGGCACCGGTACTGCTGGTACAGCATATGCCGAAGGGATTTACGGCGTCGCTTGCGAGCAGGCTTAACGAACTGAGCCGGGTCAATGTGATGGAAGCCAAAGAGGGACAGGCTATCGCAAACGGCAACGTGTATATCGCTCCCGGAGGAGTACATCTTAAGGCCGGCAAGAGTGCAGGAGGCATAAAGCTTCATCTTACGGACGAGCCGGCAAGGGAAGGCGTTAAGCCCTGTGCCAATTACATGTTCGAATCGCTTGTTGATTCGGGATATGATGAAGTCGTCTGCGTAGTGCTTACCGGTATGGGCTGTGACGGAACAGCCGGTATTGAAGAGCTTAAGAAGAAACAGAAGGTGCGTGTTATCGCGCAGAACGAAGAAAGCTGCACCGTATACGGAATGCCGCGCAGTATAGTTGACGGCGGTCTGGCCGATGATGTTGTACCGCTTTCGCAGGTAGCAGATCAAATTATTAAGAACGTGGGGGTACTATAGCCATGGATGTTAATCAGTATTTGGAAATCTTTCTTGATGAAACAAACGAACATCTGCAGAGTCTCAGCGATCAGCTCATGATTCTGGAGAATGAGCCCGAAAACGAGGATACCATAAACGAGATATTCCGGGCTGCCCATTCATTAAAGGGAATGGCGGGAACTATGGGCTACAAGAGGATGCAGGCTCTTACTCACGATATGGAGAATGTATTCTCGGAGATAAGAAACGGTAAGATGAAGGTCACCAGTCAGCTGGTTGACGTTCTCTTCCAGACTTTGGATGCTCTTGAAGAATACAAGAACACCATTCAGGAAACGCAGGATGAAGGAACGAATGACAATGCTGCAATAATACAGGCATTGCAGAAGTGTCTTGATGAAGGAACAGGAGCCGGAACGGAAGCCGCTCCGGAGAAGAAGGATGAAGCGCCGAAGAAGGAAGACGATAAGAAGGATGCCGGCGATAAGAAATGGAAGAATATAAAACTTCAGGAACATGAGATAAATGCCATCAAGGATGCCGAAGAGAAGAAGATGAAGATCTACGGTTTCACGGTATTTATCCAGGAATCATGTATCCTCAAGGCAGCCAGGGCCTTCCTTGTATTTAAGGCGATAGAAGAATTGGGTGAGATAATAATCTCCGAACCTTCAACTCAGGACATAGAAGATGAAAAGTTTGATTTCGATTTTTCTCTTTATGTAGTGAGCGAGGAGAACTATGATAAGATCGAGGCCGCCATCATGAGCGTGTCCGAGATAGACAGGGCCGTAGGAGAAAGAATAAATATAGAAGAGATACTTGAGGGAGAGTCCGAGGCCAAACAGGGCGAGGGTGAGAAAGAAAAGGAACAGGAACAGGAACAGGAGCAGCCCTCAAGCGAAGAAACAAAACCGGCAGCTGCGGCGGAGGCTGCTCCGGCACAGACATCTCAGAATACTGCAAGTGCCCCGGCCAAGAAGTCTCAGGCCAATAAGCCGGTAGTCAACAGGACAGTAAGGGTTGATATAGAGAAGCTGGATGTTCTCATGAACCTTGTCAGCGAGCTGATCATAGCAAAGAACTCGATCGTTTCATACAGTGCCGCGGGACAGCTTGGAAATAATTCCAATTTTAATGAGCAGATCGAGTATCTTGAGAGCGTAACCACCAATCTTCATGAATCGGTAATGAAGGTTCGAATGGTTCCCATCGAGAGTATCACGACCAAGTTCCCGAGAATGATCAGGGATCTCAGCAAGAAACTCAACAAGAAGATGGAGCTTTATATGTCCGGCGAGGATACCGAACTTGACCGTACGGTTGTTGATGAGATAGGTGATCCTCTTATGCACATGCTCCGTAATTCTGCGGATCATGGTCTTGAGTCAACCGAGGAAAGAGTTGCGCGCGGCAAAAATCCGGTAGGTTCGATCTTCCTTGATGCATATCAGGATGGTAACAATGTTGTTATCGAAGTTAAGGATGACGGTAACGGAATCGATGTAGAGGCTGTCAAGAAGAAGGCTATTGAGCGCGGAACCATAACTCCCGAGCAGGGTGAGACAATGAGCAGCAAGGAGATCATAGATCTTCTGTTCCTCCCGAGCTTCTCTACCGCCAAGGTTGTATCGGATGTTTCCGGACGAGGCGTGGGACTGGATGTAGTTAAGAGCAAGATCGAAGCTCTGGGCGGTGACGTAAGCGTAAAGACAAAGCTGGGCGAGGGTTCAACGTTCTCGATAAGGCTTCCGCTCACACTTGCCATTATTCAGGCTCTCATGGTCATAGTAGGCGAAGAAAAATATGCTATTTCACTTGGCTCTATCGACACTATCGAGGATATCGGAGAGGAAGATATCAAGTATGTTGAGGCTAAGGAAGTTATCAATCTCAGAGGCAACGTTATACCTATCGTCAGGCTTCATGAGGTTCTGGGATTGGAAGTTCCCGAGGACAAGAAGGATCGTATGATCGTTGTTATCGTCAAGAAGGGAGACCAGTATGCAGGCCTTGTAGTAGATGAACTTATAGGACAGCAGGAGATCGTTATCAAGTCTTTGGGTAAATATATAAACTGCACGAGTCGTCTGATAAGCGGTGCCACTATTCTCGGTGATGGCGAAGTTGCTCTTATCATTGATGCTAATTGTCTTATATAGGAGGAGCCAAAATGGATGAAGTTAGTGTAATGAACAATGAGTATGATACTACTCAGTATATAGTGATCAACATAGGTGACGAACAGTATGGTATTGATATCAAGTATGTGGACAATATTGTACGTATGCAGAAGATAACACGGGTTCCCAATTGCCAGGAATATTTTAAGGGTGTTATCAATCTTCGTGGCGAGGTTGTGCCTGTAATGAGTTTCAGGATGAAGGTAAATCTGCCCGAGACAGAGATCACAAACAAAACCAGGATCATCATTATCAAGCTTGAGCCGAACGCTCCCGTTGGTATCATTGTTGATGCGGTAAGGGAAGTTGTAACGCTCAGCGAGAATAATGTTGACGAGGCTACAAAGAGCAGTATGTCCAATGATCCGAGTTATATAAACGGTATTGGAAAATGCGGAGAGTCGCTTATATCACTGCTCGATCTTAATGTTGTTATATCTGACAAGGAGACTGCGTAAACGCAAGGATCCTATTTGGAAATTGAGGTGTGAGAATGTCAAAGATTGATTTGAATAATATGGACGGTATGTATTTTGATATACTGAGCGAGATCGGCAATATAGGTGCTGGAAATGCTACGACTGCCCTTGCACAGCTTCTTAATACCAAGGTGGATATGAAGGTGCCAAAGGTTGAACTGCTTGAGTTTTCACAAGTAGGCGAGGCAATGGGAGGAGAAGAGCAGTTGATGGCCGGTATATATCAGATCGTAGAGGGTGATATTTCCGGCAGCATAATGTTCCTCTTGGAGGAAAAGTCCGCCATAACCCTGATCAGCAAACTAATGGGATCCCCGGAGGTTGACAATGCATCGGAGTTTGGTGAGATGGAACTTTCCGCACTTAAGGAGATCGGAAATATAATAACGGGTTCATATCTGTCCTCGCTGTCAATGCTGACAAATCTTAAGATAATAGCTTCAATACCGGCGATAAGTATAGATATGTGCGGTTCTATACTAAGTGTTCCGGCGATCGAATTCGGTGAGGTGGGCGACAAGATGCTGCTGATCCAGACCGAGTTTTCGGATGATATGAAGCTGACCGGATTTTTCATCCTTGTTCCGGATTTAGAATCGTATGATAAGATATTAAGTTCGCTGGGTATGTGATCCTGTTTTGTTTGGATGAATAAGGTATGAGATTATGAGTGAAATGATAAAAGTTGGAATGGCTGATCTTAAGCTGTGCAAGAGTCCGAATGCGATCACGACGCTTGGACTCGGCTCGTGTGTGGGTATCGCCTTGAGAGATCCGACTACAAAGATCGGAGGGCTGGCTCACATAATGCTGCCGGACAGTACAAAGATCGCAAATAATCAATGCATAGCCAAGTTCGCGGATACAGGCATAAATGAACTAGTCAGGATAATGGTTGAGGCGGGTGCATCAAGAGGGCGCATTGTAGCCAAAATAGCAGGCGGAGCACAGATGTTCGCGCTGCAGAGTAAGACCGATACAATGGCGGTAGGGGCCAGAAATGTTGAGTCAGTGGTTAAGATACTTGGCGAAATGAGAATACCGATACTTGCTCAGGATACAGGTGACAGTTACGGTCGAACAGTCGAATTTTTTCCCGAGACAGGTGATTTTGTCATAAAGGCAGTCGGTAAAGAGATCAAGAAAATTTGATGGTGGATCATGAACACTAAGAAGGTACCTCTGTTAATAATGCTTCTGGCAGGAGCAGTAGCCTGTATAGTGACATATATTAACCATTACAACCTTCATGATATGCTTGTGGTTTTATTGACGGTCCTTATTCTGTTTCTGATCATCGGACTTGTTGCCAAGAAGATATTGGATAAGTTTGAGATATCTGCCGACAAGGAAGTCAATGATGAAGGAGAGGTTGTCGAGAAGAACGGGGATGAGGAATCGGAAGCCGGGGAGACAGATGCGGAACCTGCTGAAGGGGAAGCTGCGGAAGGCGGGGAAACAGCGTCTGAACAGGGTATATAGATCTGTATATAAATGGGGTGGGTTATGGACGAGACCGGAAGGCTTAAACTATGGGCGGATTATGCCAAGAATCCGACCCGTGAGTTGCGGGAAAATATAATATTGGAATATGCTCCGTTAGTCAAAGTTGTTGCCGGCAGGCTGTCTATGTACCTGGGTTATAACGTTGAATACGATGATCTTGTAAGCTACGGCATATTTGGTCTGATCGATGCGATCGATAAGTTTGATGCCTGTAAGGAAGTCAAATTTGAAACGTATGCGAGTCTGAGGATACGGGGTGCGATACTTGATCAGATAAGGAAGATGGATTGGATACCGCGCACGGTCCGCAAAAGGCAGAGAGACATAACAAATGCCATAAAGGATATTGAAAGCAGAACGGGACGTGCAGCAACGGATGAGGAGATATCTGCAGAACTTGGGATCTCATCCGAAGAATATGATGACTGGCAGTCTCAGATGAAGGTCACCAACATCATATCATTGGATGAATTTACCGAATCCGGCGGTGGTGATATCAGCGAAAGCAGTACGGTTTCGCGTTATGATCTTCCCGAGGAAGCGATAGAAAAGGAAGAACTCAAGATAGTACTTAAGGAATCACTGGATCAGCTCACGGAGAAGGAGCGCCAGGTGATACTGATGTATTATTATGATGATCTTACACTTAAGGAAATAAGCAATGTATTAGAGGTTTCAGAATCGCGTGTTTCCCAGCTTCATACCAAAGCATTGGGTAAAATGAAGGTTAAAATGGGTAAATATATGGGTATTCTTGTTAACAGTTAAGCACATTTTTGGGAGGGACTTATGGGAAATTACAACGCGTACTTTAGACTGTTGATCAAAGGTGATGGTACCTATTTGGAGCTGATACCGCCAACGGAGGGCGGCTCAGCGTTGAGTTTTGATGAACTTCAGGCATATCTGCAGCTGCATGGTTTCAGTGCGGATAAGGTATTGATAACCAAGGCCATCCAGGGTTCAAACGGACAGAAGTGCAGTGTCAAGATAGATGAGAGGGTAATGCAGGAAATACCCGGAAGTTACAGAATAAATGTTTCGGATGATAAAATGATCTGTACCGTGAGGTTTTATCCCCCTTCAGAGGGTGGCGAGGAACTTACGAGGGAAGAGCTAATAAAGGATCTTAAGTTCAAGAAGATAAGCTTTGGAATAAAGAATGATGTTATAGACAGTTTTTTCAATGATAAGCATTATTGTACAGATTACGTGATCGCCGAGGGAAAACCGGTAAGAGAGGGAGCCGACGGCGAGATAGAGTATCTGTTCAATACAAACCCAAATCTCAAGCCCAAACTCAATCCCGACGGTACGGTTGATTTCTTCAATTTGAATCTGATCAGTGCATGCAAGGAGGGGCATGTTGTTGCAAAGATGATACCTGCGGATCATGGAGAAGACGGCGTTGATATTTTCGGCGCTTATGTTTCTCCACGTGAAGTTAAGGAAGCCAGGTTCAGTTACGGCAGAAATCTGAAGGTTTCCGAGAACGGTCTTGAACTCATATCGGAAGTGAACGGTAATGTTACACTCGTCGATGATAAGGTTTTTGTATCCAATATCTATGAAGTGAATGATGTAGATACATCTACGGGTAATATAGAATATGACGGTGATATCCATGTCGCAGGCAATGTAAATGCCGGATTCTCGATATCGGCCACAGGCAACATCGAGGTTAAGGGTGTTGTTGAAGGAGCTTTTGTCAAGGCCGGAGGTGATGTTATCATTGCCCGCGGAATGAACGGGATGGGTAAGGGCAGGATCACGGCCGGAAGAAATGTCGTATCCAAATTCATTGAGAATGCAACCGTGCAGGCAGATGGTTATGTACATTCAGAGGCGATACTGCACAGTAAAGTCACGGCAAAGGGTGATGTAGTGGTGACCGGTAAGAAGGGGTTTATTACAGGCGGATGCATACAGACTTTGGGAAATGTTGAAGCCAAGATCATAGGCTCAACAATGGGTGTTGATACTGATATCCAGGTGGGGGCCGATCCTTCGATAAAGATAAAGGCCACAAGCATGCAGCAGGATATCGCTCAGTGCAACAAGAAGCTTGATCAGATCAAGCCTGTGCTTGTGACACTGACAATGCGTATGAAGAAGGGCGATAAGCTTACACCCGATCAGCTGCGTACGATCAAGCAGCTGTCCGAAGAATATAAGTCACTTACGGAAGAAATAAACAGGAAGATGGACGAATATGACAAATATATGGATTCTGTTGATATAACCGAGACGGATTCTGTTGTAAAGGTTTCAGAGTGCGCGTATCCGGGAACCAGGCTTACGATAAGCGAGGTTTATCTACAGCTTAAGACGCCCACTCAGCGTGCGAGGTTTGTAAAGGAAGGCGCGGATATAAGGGTTAAGGCATTATAATTTTCCGGAGGATAGCATATGATCAGTCCGATCGAAATGAATGCAGTTATATCTAGGACGCAGGATATAGCAGCGATCAGACATAATGAGGATAACAAAGCTGCGCTTGATAATGCAAATGTGCAGACGCAGATGGATGTCAAACGTGATGAAGAGGCTTATACGGTTCAAACCACACAAAATTCCGACGCTGCCAACACTAAGCATGATGCCAAGGAAAAAGGCAGAAATGAGTACTTTGATATAAGACGCAAGAATAAGAAGGCCGGCCAGGAAGACGGAACAGTGCGTGTAAAGACCAAGTCGTCCGGTTTTGATCTTAAGATATAAAAGGTAATGATCCATAAAGTGACAGAGAAGCAATAGGAGAAAAGATATGACCCCTATGGAAATAACACTCCTTATCGTAGGAGTGATTATTTTTTGTATAAGCTTTATAATAAAGGACGGCAATGATGCGGGGAGAGAGAGCATTGATGAAAATGTACTCCGGGATGAGATAAGGCGTGTCACGGATAAGGAATATGACAGCATGAGCCTTAAGGTAAAGGAAGCGACCGACAGTGCCGTGGAATACGCAATGGAGAAATCCGAGCGTGCTCTTGAGAAGATCTCAAACGAAAAGATAATGGCGGTAAGCGAATACTCCAATACGATCCTTGATGAGATAAATAAAAGTCATAAGGAAGTGATGTTCCTGTATGACATGCTTACGGATAAACAGACGGATCTGAAAAATACCGTCAGAAAGGCCGAAGCAACAGCTAAAGAGGTAAACGATGCCGAGAAGAAGGCAACGGAGGTCAGAAAAAAGAGAAAGAAAAAGGAAGAAGATTTTGAACCCGTTGAAATGATAAAAGAGATCATAGACAAGGAAGAAGAGGAAAGGGTTCTGCCCGAAAAAGCCATCGGGCCGAATCATGAGATGCCGGATAACAATAATGATAAGATAATAGAGCTGCACAAAAAAGGCAGAACGAATGTGGAAATAGCCAAGGAACTTAATCTGGGTGTGGGCGAAGTCACACTTGTGATCGATCTGTTTGAGAGGTAGAAAGATGCGGCTTAAGGGATATTTGAGAGGACTCGGAGCTGGAATATTTATTTCTGCCGTTCTTATGGGGATAGCAACATCCGGAAAGGGAACCATGACGGATGCGGAGATCAGGGAACGGGCGGCCGCATTGGGCATGGTTGAGGAGGATGCGCTTCTTGTAAAGCCAAAACTCGAGGATACTATACCAAAGCTGCCTGAGAATGACGGGCAGAATGATGAAAAAGACCCGGTAGATGGTGCATCCGTTCCCGAGGCAGAGATAAAACCGGAAGAAAAGACAGAGGACATATCACAGGAAAAGCCGGAAGAAAAACCGGGGAATGCGCCAGAAGAGAAAGCGGAACAAAAAGAGGAAGCGGAAGACAAAACAGAGAATAAGGCGGAGGCTGAAGAGGTAAGGGCCAAGGAAGATATTGCAATGGGAGGACAGAATGATAACGCTGCTCCCACCGTGCCTGCTTCGACCGACAGCTTTACGCTTCAGATAGCAAACGGTGCAACATCGTTCACCGTTGCCAAGCTGCTTCAAAAGGGCGGGGTCATTGAAGATGCTGCCGATTTTGATGATTATCTGTGTGATAATCATTATGATAATAAGATCAATCACGGAGTGTTTAAAATTCCGTCAGGAGCCGGTTATGAAGAGATAGCCAAAATAATCACAGGCAGGAATTGATATGGAGGAAGAAGTGTTATGGGAAGTTTTGTGTTAAGTTGCTGTTCTACAGCCGATATGCCGGCGGCTTTTTTTGAAAAAAGAGACATTGCCTACGCCTGCTTCCATTACTATCTGGGTGGAAAGATGTATCTGGATGACCTTGGAAAAACAATGGATTTCAAGGAATTTTATGACAGGATGGAGCAGGGTGAGGATACCAAGACTTCACAGCTTAATGTAGAAGAATATATGAACCATTTCGAAAGATATCTGGCACAGGGTAAGGATGTGCTGCACCTGACACTGTCAAGCGGTATCTCGGGAACCATCAATTCCGCATATATTGCGAGGGATGATCTGAAGGATAAGTATCCGGACCGTAAGCTCATAATAGTGGATTCACTGGCAGCCAGCGGAGGCTTCGGGCTGTTGGTGGACAAACTGGCAGATCTCAGGGATGAAGGAAAGCCGATAGACGAAGTGGCCGAGTATGCGCTCAGGAACAGGCTCAGGCTGCATCACTGGTTTTTTACCACAGACCTGACATTCTTTATAAAGGGAGGAAGAGTAAGCAAGGTATCCGGATTTTTCGGCAATATGCTCAATATCTGTCCGCTGCTTAACGTTAATGATGAGGGTAAGCTTATCCCGCGTTTCAAGATAAGAACAAAGAAAAAAGTTATAGAGGCCTGTGTTGAGCAGATGGTCCTGCATGCCGAGAACGGAGCGGACTATGCGGGAAAATGTTTTATTAACCATGCAAGATGTCCGGAGGATGCAAAAGCGGTTGCGGAACTTGTGGAAGATAAATTTCCTGCATTAAAAGGCAGAATAGAGATAAATTATATCGGTACCACTATAGGAAGTCATACAGGACCCGGAACAGTAGCGCTGTTTTTCTGGGGAGATGAGAGAACAAGATAGAACAGAGATTGGGAGATGCATATGAGCGTTGCGGTTATGACAGATACCAACAGCGGTATCATGGTAGATGAGGCGAATGAACTTGGTATATTTTGTATACCCATGCCAGTGATAATAGATGGACAAGATTATATAGAAGGTGTTGATCTTTCTCAGACAAGATTTTTTGAGGTGATGTCGGTAGGAGCAGATGTCTCGACTTCCCAGCCTTCGCCGGGAGACATCATGGATATGTGGGATGAAATCCTTAAAAAGGGTTATGATGAGATCGTTTATATCCCGATGTCATCCGGACTCAGCAGTTCCGAGAGAAACGCCAGAGTGTTTGCCGAAGAATTTGAAGGCCGTGTGGAGGTTGTTGACAATCACAGAATATCGGTCACACAGAGGCAGTCCGTAATGGACGCCGTTTTGCTCGCGGGTCAGGGCAAAAGTGCTCAGGAGATAAGAAAACGTCTTGAAGAAACTGCATATGACTCTGTTGTATATCTTGCGGTTGATACATTGGATTATCTTAAAAGGACAGGAAGAGTAAATGCCACAGCGGCAACTGTGGGCGGTGTCCTGGGAATCAAACCTGTCCTCAGGACTACGGGTGAGAACTTTGAAGTGTGCACGGCAGTCAGAGGCATCAAGAAAGCGGCTTCCAAGATAATAGAAGCCATGCATGAAGAAATGGAAACGAGGTTCGCCTCCGTGCCTCATGAGGATATAGTGATCGGAACGGCAGGTTCGTTTGTAAACCAGATAGATGCCGGAAACTGGAGCAGTGTTGTAAGGGAAGCTTTCCCGGATATTGAAGTGTATTATAACAAGCTGTCCTGTTCAATATCGGCACATACGGGTCCAAATGCAATGGGAGTGGGGATAAGCAGGAGATTAAAAGCATAAAATAAACCGGAGGCTTATATCCTAAGCCTCCGGTTTATTTACCAGCTCATACGGTGATCAATAACCGAATTCCTGAGCCCAATAGTATGTTCCGTCATCTGCTGCATAGATAGCAATAGCACATGTAGTAAACTCATCCCAGAGGATGTTCTCTTTGTGAGTAGGGCTGTTCATCCATGCATTGAGAGCAGCATCGGCACTGTCGAAGCCATATGCAAGATTTTCTCCGCCCTGAACTCTGCTGTTTACCGTGTACCAAGGCTTGCCGTTCGGTCTGGTGTGTGAGAAAGACAATTCACATTCCTGAGCGCGAACGCTTGCCGCTGACTCAAGGTTTCCGTTCCACTTAAGTGATCCCAGTCCATAAGCAGCTCTCTCGGCATTGACAGCATCGAGAGCATCAAGAGCTATGTTCCTGAGACCCATGTCGGAATCAGAAGAAGCAGCAAGAGCAATAGCCTCATCGTCGATACTTGCCACAGTCTCGCTGTTTATATCGGCAAGATCACGCTTGGCTGAATTGTCCTCGATACCTACACCCTTAAAGTTCAGTAATATTGCACATGCCGCAACCGGAACAAGTACAACACCTGCTATGATCCCTATAAGAGATTTTTTCTTCATAGCTTCCTCCTTTGGATCTTACATCCTATAACACACTAATTACGCGCAAACATTCCTTTGCAATTCCATTATGTCACAAAATCTTTATAAAGGCAATAAGAAAATTAAAAAAAATCACAAATTTTCAAAAAAGTGACACAAGCAGTCCATAACTTGTGGTTTGAAGAAGAAAAATTACAGATATAGTGGTTTAGCCGTAAATATAATGCTATAATGCATAATGATAATATGAAATGAACAAGAGGTGGGCAGATGTATGTCAAATGATAATCCGGAAAGAATTATAAATAATGAAGAAAAAGCATCGGTATCCAAGGGGGCCGTAATTTATATTATTCTTGTATTTGTGATCACTTATATATATGAATATATATTTGTGATCAGATATCTTAATGAGAATGGGGACCGTACAATAGCTTCGATACCGGTAAGGCTGTCGATAGCTATGTTCATTCCGGCTTTATGTGTTGTGATCACAAGACTGTTAAATAAGGAAGGATTTAAAAATTCATTCCTGTCTTTCAATCTTAAGGAAGGGAGGTATAAATATTACCTTCTGACCTGGTTTGTTCCATCACTGCTTACGCTTGCGGGCACAGTCATATATTTTCTATGTTTCAGAAACGATTATTCACCGGGGATGGAGTACATAATCGCTACTTATGAGAAACAGGGTGTGAAAGGTCTGACTCCGGAATCCATGAGAGTGGCAGCAATATCACAGGGGATAACGGCAATTCTCATAGCTCCTGTCATCAACTGTATCACGTGTTTTGGCGAAGAATGGGGATGGAGAGGCTATCTGCTTCCCAAGCTTTCGGAAAAGTTTAAGACATTGCCGCTCATGCTTGTTACGGGAGGTATATGGGGACTGTGGCATCTTCCTCTTATCCTTGCCGGACATAATTACGGTAAGGAATATACGGGATATCCAATTGCCGGCATTCTGGCAATGATGCTTTTCTGCTTTTCCGTAGGTACGCTGCTTTCATACGCAACACTTAAGACGGGTTCGTGCGTGCCCGCGATAATAGGACATGGAGCTGTAAACGGTTTCAGCTCTATTGGAATACTGTTTACGAAGGACGGAGGACAGATGCTGTTCGGGCCATCTCCCGCAGGAGTGATCGCGGGGATACCCTGCCTTATATTTGCGATCATACTTATACGGTTAATGATTAAGGATGAGGAAAAACAAAAGTAATCAAAAAAAATCTTTTAATAAGCATAGTGATTGTGGTAAAATAGATTTGATTTATCAGGTCAAGAGGAATTGGTACAAGTTTTTTATTGTATTTCTGCTTGCATCCGTTCTTTCGTTTTTGTTCTGTTATCCGTCAAAAAATGTGAACGGACCGGAACTTGACGGGATATCCAAGGGTATCCTCATCTCGAGGCTTCAGATAGATGCCTATAATGATGAGATGGAGAAGCGATACGAGGAAGAAGCAAAGAATGAGAAGCCTCCGGAGATATCCAAAGAGGTAAAGGAACTTAAGGAAGCCGGTGAAAAGAGGGCTGACGATGTCAAAGAGTCGACAACAGCGATAAAAAAGGCTTATCTTACCTTTGATGACGGACCGAGTGCAAATACAGACCCGATTCTGGATATATTAAACGAATATAATGTGAAGGGCAACTTTTTCGTTATCGGCCGGTTCAGTGATGCTTACAAGGAGCAGTATAAGAGGATACTTGAGGAAGGCCATGTTTTGGGAATGCACTCATATTCCCACAGTTACAGTGATATATACGAATCGGTGGATTCTTTTACTGCCGATCTTGATCATGTTCAGTATGTGATCTATGATATAACCGGCTATATGCCGTCAATATACCGCTTTCCGGGCGGAAGCAGCAATCTGGTATCTCCTGTCAGCATGCATGAATTTATCGATATACTTGATAAACGGGGGATAGTCTATTATGATTGGAATATCAACAGCGGTGATGCCGATACGGCGCGTCTTGATAAGAACAGTATAATAGATAATGTTTTTAACGGCATCAAGGCTCTTGACAGCCCGGAGGACAGAAATGAGATCATGATCCTTTTTCATGATCTGTCAGAAAAGACAACTACGGTGGAGGCACTTCCTGCAATAATAGAAGGTCTGCAGGCACAGGGCTATGTAATAACACCGATAGATGATTATACCAGACCCATCCAACATGAGAATATAAGGTGAGGGGTAATACATTTAAGGAGGATGTGAGATGAGTTTTTTCAAGGATTTCAAAGAGGATTTATCACAGGCAGTGAATGAGCTGATGCCGGAGGATGAGACTATCAAGGAAGAACCGGTGGCGGCTGCGGAAGCGGCGGATGATTTGCCTACAAAGAGTGAGGATTTTTCGGACCTCTTTGCTACCTTTGATGATTCGGACGTTCAGGAAGAGAGCAGTGCCGCGGAACCTGCCGAAGAGTATGAAGAAGTCGTTGAAGAAGTTGTAGAAGAAATAGAAGTTGATGATGACTATGATGGTGAGGACGAGGAAGTTATCGAAGAGGTTATCTTCGTTGATGAGAATGGCAATCCTATTGAAGAGGTACCGGATGATGCCGTGACAGAGACTGTCGTGGAGGAACCCGAAGCAGAAGAAGTTGTCGAAGAGATATATGAACCGGAAGAGGTTATCGAGGAAGCAGCTGCAGAGGAAGAACCTGTAGAGGAAGAGTCTGTGGATGAGATTGAAGAGTATGACGCTCCGGTATCCGAGGATACGGGTGCAGAGATGTCATATAACGAGGCTATATCTTCACTCTCGGCCACGACGGAGCCCGAACCCGAACCGGTATTTGACAACGGTCCCATAAATACAGTGCAGACACCCATATTCAAGCCCGATCCCGTATCAGAACCGATAAATACAATATGGAACGAGCCCAAGAAGTCAACGTCGGGTTCCATAATAGAAGGTATGACGGTTAACGGTAATATTTCATGCGCCGGAAGCCTGGAAGTGCACGGTGTTGTCATGGGTGATCTGGAAGTACTCGGCAAGCTGAGTATAACCGGTAAGCTCGAAGGAAATTCCAAGGCAGATGAGATATTCATAAACGGAGCAAAGGTTACGGGTGAGCTTATGTCAAACAGTTCAGTCAAGGTTGCCCAGGGGTCCGTTATCAGAGGAAACATCAAGGCGGCGGCAGCTGTTCTTGCAGGAGCGATCAAGGGCGATATAGACGTGCAGGGACCGGTGATCCTTGATGCCACGGCCGTTATAGTAGGAAATATCAAGTCAAAATCCATCCAGATCAATAACGGAGCTATAGTTGAGGGCTCATGTTCACAGAGTTATTCTGATGTTGCGGCAAGTAAGTTCTTCGAGGATGAAGACTGATTGACAGAGGATGCATATGAAGAGGATTCTGCTTAAATTAAGCGGCGAAGCGCTGGCAGGTGATAAGAAAACAGGTTTTGATGAGGATGTTGTCCGCGGTGTGGCACTCCAGGTGAAGCAGCTTATTAAAAAAGGAACCGAGGTCGGCATTGTTATAGGCGGCGGTAATTTCTGGCGTGGCCGTACAAGTGAGAATATTGACAGGACCAAGGCCGATCAGATCGGGATGCTGGCAACTGTCATGAACTGCATCTATGTGTCTGAGATATTCAGGTCTGTGGGTATGATGACCAATATCCTTACTCCTTTTGAGTGCGGTTCGTTTACGAAATTGTTTTCCAAGGACAGAGCGAATAAGTACTTCGGAAAGGGAATGGTGGTATTTTTTGCCGGAGGAACAGGTCATCCTTATTTCTCTACCGATACGGGTGTTGTATTAAGAGCCATTGAAGTGGAGGCGGATGGTATATTGCTTGCCAAGGCAATAGACGGTGTTTATGATTCGGATCCAAAGGAGAATCCTGCGGCGGTCAAATTTGATGAGATCAGTATAAACGATGTGATAGACAGACAGCTTAAAGTGGTGGATCTGACGGCTTCGATACTTGCCATGGAGAATAAGATGCCTATGTATGTGTTCAGCCTCAATGAGGAGAACAGTATTGTAAATACTATCTATGGAGAATTTAAGGGAACTAAGGTTACGGTTTAGGAGGGGTATTGTTATGGACGACAGGATCAGGGAATATGATCAGAAGATGCAGAAAACTATCGATCATCTGAATTCGGATTTTATGACGATACGTGCGGGACGTGCGAATCCGCATGTGCTCGATAAGATTAAGGTGGATTATTACGGAACGCCCACACCTGTACAGCAGGTTGGAAATATATCCATCCCGGATGCAAGGATGATCCAGATACAGCCATGGGAGAAGTCGCTTCTCAGGGAAATAGAGAAGGCTATACAGACATCCGATATAGGTATAAATCCCACAAATGACGGTAATGTTATACGTTTGATCTTTCCTGAACTTACCGAGGAACGAAGGAAGGAACTCGTAAAGGAAGTCAAGAAAAAGGGTGAAGCCGATAAGGTTGCAATACGGAATATCCGCCGTGACGGTAATGATGCGTTTAAGAAGCTGAGTAAGGCTGATGATATTTCAGAGGATGAGATCAAGCAGCTTGAGGATGAACTTCAGAAGATAACAGACAAGTATATCAAGCAGGTCGATCAGATGATAGAGGAGAAATCCAAGGAGATTCTTACTGTATAAGCCTGCACCGGTTTATAAGGATAATAAAATGAGGGCAGGACGGTATCCGTCATGCCCTATTTTTAAGGAATGGTAGGTATTATGAGTGAAGGATTAATAGTGCCGCGGCATATAGCGATAATACTTGACGGAAACGGACGCTGGGCAAAGAGCAAGGGAATGCCGAGAAATTACGGACACATCCAGGGTGCAAGGGCAGTCGAGAATATGTGTGAGACAGCATATAACAGAGGAGTCAGATATCTTACGGTATATGCGTTTTCCACTGAGAACTGGTCAAGACCGGAAGATGAGATAGAAGCTCTTATGGGGCTTTTGCGGAATTATCTAAAGACCTGCATTAAGCGTGCAAAGAAGAACAATATGTGCGTTCGGGTTCTGGGAGACAAATCACGTCTTGCACCGGATATAGTCGAGAGTATAAATGAACTTGAGGAGATAAGCCGGGATTTTGACGGGCTGCATTTTCAGGTTGCGATTAATTACGGTAGCCGTGATGAGATGCTCCGTACGGTAAACAGGATAATAAATGATATGGACGATGGCAGGATTGAGAAGGGGCAGGTTACGGGAGAACTGTTTGAGAGTTATCTTGACACGGCAGGTATACCCGATCCGGATCTTCTGATAAGGACAAGCGGGGAACAGCGTCTGTCTAATTTCCTGCTGTGGCAGCTTGCATATTCCGAATTCTACTTTACGGATGTTCATTGGCCGGATTTCGACGGGAAGGAACTGGAGAAGGCGATAGAAGCTTATAATAAGAGAGAGCGCAGATTTGGCGGGATCAAGTCTGCGGATGGGGAGGAAGAGTAATGTTAAAGACCAGGGTTATAAGCGGAGTGTTTCTGATAGCCTTGATCGCAGCCATGAACCTGCTGGGTGGGCCGGTCATGTGCTGCATCCTTTTCCTTATAGCATTACAGGGATTGTTTGAATTCTACAGGGCGGTAGGCATATATAAGGAAGAAGGTAAACACAGCGTACTTGAATGCTTGGGGTATGCAGGGACAGCTGTATATTATCTTGCCGCCGTGATGATAAGTGATCAAAGGCTGCTTTATCTGATGCTGATAATATGTATTGTTCTGGTTGCGATGCTGGCGGCCTATGTATTTGCTTTTCCGAAGTTCGAAGGTGCTCTCGTTATGAAGGCGTTTTTCGGCTTCATGTATGTCCCGGTCATGCTCAGCTTCATCTTCCTCACCCGGTCAATGCAGCGTGGAGAATACCTTGTATGGCTGATCTATATCGTGTCCTGGATTTGCGATACATTTGCATATCTTACCGGTTCGCTGTTTGGAAAGAGGAAGCTTGCACCGATCTTAAGCCCGCATAAGTCAGTGGAGGGAGCTATAGGCGGGATCGTCGGAACAGTGATCATTTCGGTGATCTTTTCATTCCTGTTCCTGCGTGCATATGATCTCAGGTCAGCAGGAAATATAATGGTGTTCGTATTGCTTGGAGTCGTGGGAGGTTTTGTATCGCAGGTTGGCGATCTTGCGGCATCTGCTTTTAAAAGGAACCATGATGTCAAGGATTACGGAAAGATCATACCCGGACACGGAGGAGTGCTCGACAGGTTTGACAGCGTGATATTTACAGCGCCGATGATATATTTCCTGGCAGCGCTTTTCTTTGGTATATAGTACGGAAAGCACTAAACATGCTCGGTAAAGGGGAAAAAGGATGAAGACGATAGCAGTGCTCGGTTCCACGGGATCGATAGGAACCCAGACGATGGATATAGTAAGGGCCAATCCGGAAGAATTATGCGTTGCCGCGGTTGCGGCAGGTTCGAATACAGATCTGCTGGAAAAACAGATCAGGGAATTTTCTCCAAAAGTTGCGGTTGTATTTGATGAAGCAAAGGCGGCCGAACTTAGGAAGAATGTTAGCGACTTAAATGTAAGGGTACTCGGCGGCATGGACGGGATGATCGAGGCGGCTGCACTTGAGGGTGTTGATATCGTGGTGACATCCATGGTCGGAATGATAGGTATCCGCCCTACTATAGCGGCGATAAAGGCCGGTAAGGATATAGCCCTTGCAAACAAGGAGACGCTGGTATGCGCCGGTCATATCATAACAAAGCTTGCGAAGGAAAACGACGTATCGATACTTCCGGTAGACAGTGAACACAGTGCCATCTTCCAGTCCCTCAACGGCGAGAACAGGAGGCGTATATCAAAGATACTGCTCACTGCTTCAGGCGGACCTTTTCGGGGAAGGACAAGGGATGAACTTAAGGATATGACAGTGGAGGATGCGCTTAAGCACCCCAACTGGTCTATGGGAAGAAAGATAACGGTGGATTCCGCAACACTTGTAAATAAGGGGCTTGAGGTAATGGAAGCCAAATGGCTTTTTGATGTGGACCTGGACAGGATCGAAGTTGTGGTACATCCTCAGAGCATAATTCATTCTATGGTGGAATATGAGGATGGAGCCATAATGGCTGAACTCGGCATGCCGGATATGAAACTTCCGATACAGTACGCACTGTTTTATCCGGACAGAAGATATCTTGATACGAAACGTGTGGATTTCTTTGAACTCCATCAGATGACTTTTGAGAAGCCGGACATGGAAACTTTCAGAGGCCTTAAGCTTGCTCTAAAAGCGGCAAGGACCGGCGGGACGATGCCGACGGTGTTCAATGCGGCAAATGAACGGGCTGTTGCTCTGTTCCTTGACAGGAAGATCGGATTTTTGGATATATATGATATCATAGAGGGTTGTATGGAGAAGCACAGGACGGTGCAGGATCCGGATGTGGATACGATCTTAAACGCCGAGCGGGAAGCATACAGCTGTATAGAAGCTTCATATTGAACAAGGCAGGTGGTTAAATGAGCATACCAAGCATTTTATATACACTGGTAATACTTTGCATAGTTATAATAGTCCATGAATTCGGACATATGATAGTGGCTAAATCGAACGGTATATATGTTAAGGAATTCTGGGTGGGTTTCGGACCCACGTTGATCTCGTTTACGAAAAATGAAACCAGGTACTGTCTTAAGCCGATACCTTTCGGGGGAGCCTGTGTATTTGAGGAGGATCCGGAGTGTGAGGATCCCGACAGGCTGTTCAACAGGTCGAGTGTATGGGCAAGGATAATGACGGTGTTTGCCGGACCCTTCTTTAATATAATACTCGCGTTCGTATTCAGCGTGCTCATAATTTCGATGTCCGGAAGTTCTGTGATAATGACCACCGAACTTGTAGAGATAACAAAGGGCTCACCGGCGGATGAAGCAGGTCTTAAGGCAGGAGACATAATAAAAAGTTACAACGGAAGGAAGGTTGATCTGTCTGCTGAGGTCGTGATCTATAACATAGTCTGTGACGGAAGCCCGGTCGAGCTTACATACGAAAGGGACGGGCAGGAATATACGGCGGATATACGGCCGGAATTCGACGAGAAATACGGAAGATACATGTTCGGTATCGTATTCGGCAGGAGTCTTGACAAATGGACATCCATGAACATCCTTAAATATTCGTTCTATTATGTCAGGATGAACATACGCAGCACGGTGCAGGGGCTCAAGGGGCTTATCCTTGGAAGACTGGGAGTTGACAGTTTGAGTGGACCGGTCGGAATGGCAGGGATGGTGAGCGACATATATAATGAAGCAAGACAGGATGGTCTGCCGGCTATAGTGCTGAACATGTTTAATCTCGCACTCATATTTTCGGCAAGCTTAGGGATCATGAACCTGCTGCCGCTGCCGGCTCTTGACGGGGGCAAGCTTGTGCTTCTTGTTCTGGAAGCCATAAGGCATAAACCGGTAAGCCGCGATAAAGAGGCATTGGTCAATTTTGTCGGGTTTGCCCTTCTTATGATATTAATGGTCTTTGTAATGTATAATGATATACTCAAGATAGTCAGGAAATGATCATATGTTTGAAACTGTAAGATGGTTGTTGATATGCCTGCTTATTGCCATGGTTATGAAGCCGCTTTTTCCGCTAAGGTCTCTAAGGCCTATGGATGGCGGCTTTAGTGTATCCTTGGGACTTGGGACCGGGATACTGTTTACCGTGGTCTGGTTTGTCTGTGCGGTCACGGGGCTGCCTTTTGATTCCGTATCCTGCATCGCGGTTACATTTCTCTTTGCCATCGTTTTTATAAAGCGGAAAAAGAGCGGGCCGGAAGATGCGGATAAGATCGGTGCCAGGGACGAGAGGAGGAGGTTTCTTGGCGGTTTCTGTGTATTTGCGCTGCTGTTTGTTATCGCGGTGTGGGTTAAGGGCTTTAAGCCGGCCATAGATTTTCAGACTGAGCAGTATATGGACTATGGTTTCATGAACGCGATGTACAGACAGAAAAGGGTTCCGTTTGAAGATATCTGGTTTGCGGGAAAGAAGGTGAACTATTATTATCTCGGACAGGCTGTCGCCGTGTTCTTCTGCAGGCTTGCCTTCGTAACTCCCGAATACGGATATAACCTTATGCTCTGTATGCTCTTTGCATATCTTTTTGTAAGTGTGTTTTCGCTTACGCAGGCTTTCCTTGCACGCATACCGTCGATGAGCCGTTCCTGTTCCGCGACCGGAGGCGTAATGGCTTCGCTTTTGTGCACATGTGCAGGTAACGGCCACTGGATCATGTACGGGATAATAGGTCAGATACGGGATAAGATAAACGGTACGGTGCCGGATAAGAAATACTGGTTTCCGGATTCGACGCTTTTCATAGGATACGATCCAGACACATTGGACAAGGCCAAGCACGAATTCCCGTCTTATACTCTGATACTCGGAGATCTGCATGCGCACGTGTGCAATATGTTCTTTACCATCCCCCTTCTCATACTTCTGTTTGACTATGCGCTTGATGAACCGGAAGCGGAAGGTGATAAACGAGGAGCGGAAGGGATCGAGAGATCCAGAGGATTTATAAATAAGCTGGGCGACAGGCGCCTCCTGATCATTGGTGTGATCCTTGGTCTTTTTAAAGGAGTAAATTACTGGGATTTTCCGATATACTTTGTTGTTGCCGGTGCTGTCATTTTATTCTGCGACCTTAGGAAATACGGCGGCAGTGCAAGGATCGTGGTAACTGTCCTTTTTAAGGGACTGTTCATATATCTTGTGGGAGCAGTTGTGATGCTTCCGTTTACAATGAATTATGATAAGCCGTTCTCCGGCATACATCTGTGCGACAGGCATTCACCGCTTATAAAGCTGGTCATCATATGGTTTGTACACGTCCTTACAGTGCTCTCGCTGCTCATATTTGTTTTCCTCGAAAAGCATGCCGGAAAAAGGAGA
>JAFSZZ010000024.1 GCA_017458765.1 Lachnospiraceae bacterium
AGGCGTGAGCGCAGGAACCTGCTTGATATAGCGGAAGGATTGAGACAGTCGGGGGACAGCGAGAGGGTTAAGATAAGGCTTAAGGAGATATCGGAGGATATCGCCATAGTGGATGAGGCTATCGCAAGAAGCGATAAGGAGCACCCCGTAACAATAGAACGCGTTATTAAATAGGACAGGAGTAACCGGGAGGAAGCGGAATGAAGTGTCAGGATATCATGAGTGCTCTGGAAGAACTCTCGCCCGTAAGTTATGCTGAGGACTGGGATAATGTCGGACTCATCGTGGGGCGAAGGGATAAAGAGGTCAGGAAGATATACATAGCTGTGGATCCGACCGATGAAGTGATACAGAAGGCGGTCGAGGTCAGTGCAGATATGATAATCACGCATCATCCGCTGATATTTAAGGGGATCAAGAAGGTAAACAGTGAGAACTTTATCTCAAGACGTGTACTCAGGCTGGCCAGACATGACATAAGTTATTATGCCATGCACACGAATTTTGATGTTATGGGGATGGCCGATGCCGCGGCGGATGAGATAGGTCTTAAGAGACGTTCAGTACTGTCGGTCACTTACGAGGATGATATAGCAAAGGAAGGTTTCGGACGTGTCGGAAGGCTTCCTGCAGTAATGTCGTTACGGGAATGTGCGGAGCATGTAAAGAGAAGTTTTGATCTTAAATATGTTAAGGTTTACGGAGATCTGAGTGCTGATTTGGAAACGGCTGCTATTTGTCCCGGCTCAGGCAAGAGCATGATAGGAGATGCGATAAAAGCCGGAGCAGATGTATATATAACGGGCGATATCGATCATCATGACGGACTTGACAGTGTGGCTCAGGGACTCATGGTCATTGATGCCGGACATTATGGCATAGAGAAGATATTCATAGATTATATAAAGCAGTATCTTAAACGGGAGTTTCCGGACATTGCGGTATATACGCACGGGGATGCGGAACCGTTCGTGATCCTGTAATGATATGCTTAAGAGTCAAAAGCCTGTCAATTACAGAAAGAAAATACAAGGAGGAAGGGTATGAGTAAGAAAACAGTTATGGTAACGGTAGGGGATGTTTCTAAGGAGTATCCGGCGGGAACCGTATTCGAAACGGTAGCAAAGGATTTTCAGAAGGATTATGATGCGCCTATCATACTTGCCAGCGCAAATGGGAAGTTAAGGGAGCTTAACAAGAAAATTACATCAGACTGCAAGGTTGATTTTAACACAAGGAAGGGTGTTGCGGGACATAAGACATACAGAAGGACAGCGACCTTTGTTCTTATTAAGGCCATAAGAGACATAGTCGGGCAGGAAGCGCTTGAGAAGATAAAGGTGGAATTCTCTCTCGGCAAGGGTATATATGTAAATATATTAGGTAAAGTTAAGGTGGACAGGGAGTTCCTTGACAAGGTTAAGGAGAGGATGGATGAACTTATTGCTGCCGATCTTCCGATCGTTAAGGAATCATTTGACCTTGATGATGCCATAAAGCTCTTCCGCGAGGAAGGAATGCGTGATAAGGAGAGGCTGTTTAAGTACCGCCGCGCATCCAAGGTCAATGTATATTCATTGGACGGGTTTTATGACTATTATTACGGATATATGTGTCCGAGTACAGGATATATCAAAAAATATGACCTGTTTCCGTATGATGAGGGATTTGTTATCCAGTTGTCATCAAGAAAGGATCCGGACGTTCTTCCCGAGTTCAAGCCGCAGGATAAGCTCTACAAAACGATGAAGGAATCTACACAGTGGGGCATCTCTCTTGATATAGAGACTGTAGGAGCGTTAAATGATAAGATATGCGCAGGCAAGGTGGAGGATCTGGTTCTTGTGAGCGAAGCCTTACAGGAGGCCAAGATTTCGGAGATCGCTCAGGATATCGCAAACCGCAAGGGCGTTAAGTTTATAATGATAGCCGGTCCGTCATCATCCGGCAAGACGAGTTTCTCGCACAGGTTAAGCATACAGCTTCGTGCAAAGGGCCTCGTACCGCATCCCATAGCCCTTGATAATTATTTTAAGAACCGTGAGGATACACCCAGGGATGAGAACGGAAAATACGATTTCGAGTGTCTCGGAGCCATGGATGTTGAGGGCTTTAACAATGACATGAGGAAGCTGCTGGCGGGTGAGACGGTAGAGCTTCCGTCGTTTAATTTCAAGATAGGACAGCGCGAGTACAAGGGCGATTACATGCAGCTTAACAGTGAGGACGTTCTGGTTCTCGAGGGAATACACGGCCTTAATGAGAAGATGTCATATGCTCTTCCGGCAGAGAGCAAGTACAAGATATATATAAGTGCGCTCACGTCACTAAATGTTGATGAGCATAACCGTATATCAACTACAGATACCCGTCTGTTGAGGCGTATGGTAAGGGATAACAGGACAAGGGGAACATCGGCTTCCGGAACACTTGCGATGTGGCAGTCGGTAAGACGCGGTGAGGAGGAGAACATCTTCCCGTTCCAGGAGTCGGCGGATGCCATGTTCAATTCGGCGCTTATCTACGAGCTGGCAGTGTTAAAACAATTTGCCGAGCCGCTGCTGTTCGCGATAGAGAAGGATGATCCCGAGTATCTTGAAGCCAAGAGGCTGCTTAAGTTCCTTGACTATTTCGTAAGCTTTACATGTGAAGATGTCCCGAAGAACTCACTCATGAGAGAGTTTATAGGGGGTTCGATTTTCAACGTATAGCAACAGGCGTTATGAATATTCCGGCGGATACAAATGAATAGAATTTGAGTGGGACGGACAATCGCCGGAGACCGGTACTTACCGGTATCGGGAGGAAAGTCCGGGCTTCGCAGGGCAGGATGCCGGATAACGTCCGGTGGAGGTGACTCTAAGGAAAGTGCAACAGAAATGATACCGCCTGCATTGCAGGTAAGGGTGAAATGGCGGTGTAAGAGACCACCGCTGCAACGGTAACGCTGCAGGCATATGTAAACCCCATCCGAAGCAAGACCAAGCAGAGGGCTATACGGCTGCCCGTCGTGCCTTCAGGTAGGTCGCTTGAGGTGGCCGGCAACGGCCATCCTAGATAGATGATTGTTCAAGACAGAACCCGGCTTACAGTCCCACTCATTTTTATTTTGATGGACTATTTTTTCTTCTTGAATTCGCCGGAATACATTTCTTCACAGTATTTACATCTGTAGATCTCCTTATCGGGATCGGTAAGGACAAATATGTGTGTAAGCTCCTGCTCTATCGAAGTGATACAGCGGGGGTTTTTGCATTTGATGATATTTCGGATCTCCTTTGGAAGCACCAGTTCCTTTTTCTCGACGATCTCGCCGTCCTTTATCACATTAACCGTGATGTTGTGGTCTATGAACCCTAAGATATCGAGGTCGAGCATATCTATGTCGCATTCGACTTTGAGGATGTCCTTCTTGCCCATCTTGTTGCTGCGAGCGTTCTTGATTATCGCGACGGTGCAGTCAAGCTGGTCGAGCTTTAAGTCATGGTATATTGACAGGCTTTTGCCGGCTGATATGTGGTCGAGTACGAAGCCTTCTTCTATTTTGCCTACATTAAGCATTTGTTTTCTCCTTCCAAAATGTGATGCTCTGTCGTATGGCGGTACGGGGCGTGTTTAGAGACTCATACCGCACGGTTTCACACAAGTTCGAGAAGTGTCAGGATAAGAGCCATCCTTATATACATCCCGTACTGTACCTGCTTGAAATAAACGGCTCTGGGATCATCATCGACCTCGACAGATATCTCGTTTACGCGGGGCAGAGGGTGGAGCACCATCATGTCCTCACGGGCAAGTGCCATTTTTTCCTTGGTGAGGATGTAAAAATCCTTGAGTCTTACATAGTCTTCCTCGTTGAAGAAACGTTCTCTCTGTACTCTTGTCATGTACAGGATATCAAGTTCGGGCATAACATCTTCAAGCTTTATTACTTCCTTGTAGGGTATGTTGTTCTTATCGAGCACATCTTCACGTATGTAATCGGGGATCCTTAATTCCTCGGGTGAAATGAAGATGAAGTTGATGCCCGGATAGCGCTTCAGGGCATTTATCAGGGAGTGGACGGTACGGCCGAACTTTAAGTCGCCGCACAGGCCGATGGTCATATTATCGAGCCTTCCCTTAAGGGATCTTATCGTCATAAGGTCCGTTAGTGTCTGAGTCGGGTGCTGATGTCCACCGTCACCTGCGTTTATAACGGGGATCCCTGACTTTGATGCAGCTACCATCGGAGCACCTTCCTTGGGGTGGCGCATCGCGCAGATGTCTGCGTAGCAGGAGATTATCCTTATAGTGTCTGAAACGCTCTCACCCTTGGCAGCCGAGGAAGAATCGGCCGATGCAAATCCAAGTACCTGTCCGCCCAAATGGAGCATGGCGGATTCGAAGCTTAAGCGTGTCCTGGTACTTGGCTCGTAGAAGCAGGTGGCGAGCACCTTGCCGTCGCAGTAGTGAGCGTATTTTTCCCTGTTTTTCTCGATATCTTCCGCAATATCCATGAGCCTGTCAAGCTCTTCAACGGAAAAATCGAGGGGACTCATCAAGTGTCTCATGTAGTTCCTCCTTAGATATGAAGTCATCTATAGTAATTTATCATATCATCAACTCAAACGCCATATATGAAATACACAAATATTGACACAAATGGGTTAATGTGTTATTAATATGATACATCAGTCGCTTCCGGATAATTGGAAGAAGGAAATAACCGCCAGCTTGTGAGGTCAGGGCGGTTATTTTAATTTGTGATCAAATGTGATAAACTATAATGAATGAAATTAAATTCGTTCACTATGTTTTTCAAAAATATAAGGATTACAAGGGGGATATTATGGCAGAATTTAAAGAACGCAAGAGATGGCTTTTTCTGGGATTACCGTTTACATTTACGAAATATACGGTAAATGACGAGAAGCTTATCATAAATAAGGGTTTCTTCAAGATCACGGAGGATACCTGCTATCTGTATAAGATAATCGATATCAAGCTGGAGAGGTCGCTTTTTGAGAGGATGTGCGGTCTTGGGACAATAGTGTGCTATACGGGAGATGTGACGGATAAGGTCATAAAGATCACGCATATCAGGAACAGCAAGACGATAAATGACTTCCTTATCGACCAGTCCGAGGAGATGCGACGCAAGAGACGTACCCTTAATACATTAAGTCTTACTCAGGGTATGAGCGATATTGATGACGCGGACCTGGACTCATGATACCGGAGGATGATCTGTAATGGACAGTAATAAGATAGAAGAGGGAGTCCGTCTTATTTTAGAGGGGATAGGCGAGGATATCACGAGAGAAGGCCTTGCGGGCACTCCGGCACGGATATCCCGTATGTATGAAGAGATATTCGGCGGACTCGACAAGACTCCGAAGGAATATCTGGAAACTACGTTTAAAGTTGAAGAGAGCGGGATGGTGATCGAGCGGGATATCACCTTTTATTCCATGTGCGAGCATCATCTGCTTCCTTTTTATGGTAAGGCTCATGTGGCTTATATCCCGGACGGAAAAGTTGTGGGACTAAGCAAGCTTGCGCGTACTGTGGATCTGATAGCCAGGAAGCCTCAGATACAGGAGAGGATGACGGCTGAGACAGCAGATGCGCTTATGGAATACTTAAAGCCAAAGGGAGCGCTTGTTGTCATAGAGGCAGAGCATATGTGCATGACAATGCGAGGTATCAAGAAGCCCGGGAGCAAGACCGTAACGAAGGCGGCAAGAGGTGCTTTTGAAACGGATAAGGAGTTGGAAGATGAGTTCTTCAGACTGATGGGAGGCATTGGATCATGAAGATCGGATCTAAGGATTTGGATCTAAACAACACACATATAATGGGCATCCTAAACGTGACGCCCGATTCATTTTCAGATGGCGGTTCCTATATCAATGTGGATGCGGCGCTTAAGCATGCACTTGAGATGATAAATGAGGGTGCCGCCATAATTGATATAGGAGGAGAATCGACAAGGCCGGGCAGTACCCCTGTTTCCGCAGATGAGGAAATGAACAGGGTGATACCTGTTATTAAGGCTCTACGGAACGTATCCGACATCCCGGTATCAATAGATACGTACAGGGCAGAAACAGCGGAAGAAGCGCTGAAAAGCGGTGCCGATCTTATAAACGACATATGGGGACTTCGGTATGACAGAGGAGAGATGGCGAAGGTCATCGCGGATTACAGGGTTCC
>JAFSZZ010000025.1 GCA_017458765.1 Lachnospiraceae bacterium
CGGAACTCTACCGATGATATGGTATTGTTCTCGTCAATGACCACCTCTTCGGTCTTTGCCCACGCATCACCCTCCTTGGGCTGAACAAATCCCTCGGGAGCAATAGTCTCGACAAAGTAATATGTGCCCCAGGGAAGATTATCCACAAATATCTCTCCCTTATCATCTGTCACATAAACTTTCTCGGAATCCGGATAACGAACTCCATCCTTATAGAGTTCAAATACGGCACCTTCAAGAAGACTGTTCTGTCCGTCATCCTTGATGAGCTTGATCGCACCGGTCTCCTCTTCATTTACTACCGCAGAATCATTTGCATAGGAATACGTAAGTTCCGCAATGAGATGATCCTCCGCAATAGTAAACGAATAAGTGTTATCCTTGTTTAAAACATAACCCTTGGGTGCCTTGGTCTCCACGAAATAATACCTGCCCCATTCAAGGTTCTCGACAGTGATCATTCCGCCGTTTTCCGTAACGTATGAACCAACCCTGTTAAGATTGAAGACAGCAGCCAGATTCTCAACCCATCCGGCCGGTGCTTTATACAGGTTAAACACGGCTCCGTCAAGCTTCTTGCTGTGGTCCTTATTGTACTTTTCAAGAACGACCTTGCCGAGTTCTCTCTCGTTCTCAACTTCTATCTCAACGAGTGCATCTTTTTTACTTATGACAAACGGGAATGCGTTCTTGTTAAGCTTGTATCCTGCTACAGTCTGATCCTGTGACTCCTTAAAGAAGTAACTGCCGTATTCAAGTGCACCTACGGTATCCTTGGCGATCATACCGTTTACGGTCTCGAATTCATCGATCATTTCCACAGGTGCCGCGGGTGTACCCTTCCACAGCTCGAATTTAACACCGTTAAGCTTCTTTTCCTTATCGACAGCATCAACCTTGATCAGCTGAACATACCCTTTGATAGGAGTATTTTCAAGTTCAACACGTACTGCCTTGGAGAAATCCGTATTCCTGCTTATCATAAAGCTTATCGGAGTATCATCCGCATTAAATCCTGCGGGCGGAGTAACCTCCTTGAAGTAGTAACTTCCCCACTCGAGGTCGCTTACCGTAACAAATCCCTCGGAATCCGTCGTATAGGTATTGCCTATCTGGATATCCTTATCGCCTTCCTTCTTAAAGAGCTTAAATACTGCACCTTCAAGGCCCTTTTTAACGCCGTCCTTCACAACATACTTAAACAGTTCGGCAGATCCCTTGAGAGGAGTATTTACAACCGCTTCAAGTTCTCCGACTTTCTTGTCGTAAACACTTAAATGTACGGTTTTTCCGTTATCGTTTTCGGTTATGGTAAATTCATATTTCTTATCATTGTTCTCAAAGCCGGTTACCGGATCCTCTTTGAAGTAATATGATCCGACTCCGAGACCCGTTACGTAAACATGACCGTTACTATCGGATGTTGCCGTTGTCTGCATAACATCCTTTCCGTTAACCGTCTTGTAAAGAGTAAACTTGACATCCTTGATCGGAGAATCGGTAGGATCAACCTTAATAAACTCCACATCAGCCTTAATCAGGGTATTTTCAAAGTCAAACTCGACAACGTCCTTGTCAGCCCTGATCACAACTTTTTTCGGATTGGGATCAAGATTATAGTCTTTGGGAGCCTCAGTCTCGGTTACCTTATATTCACCGTAAGGCAGACCTTCAACGGTCAGATCACCATTGCTGTCCGTTTCAAGAGTCTGGACAGTCCCCGCCGTTTTATCGTATTTGTACACACCGGCTGCTCCCGTTGTCTTAACGGATGAACCAGCCGCGGTAGTGAGCATGAACTTTGCTCCGACAAGTTTCTTTCTGTCGGGATCGAGCTTATGGAGAATGAAGCTTCCCTCTACCTTCTTATTGTCGGCATCAATTTCAAGAGTCTTGCTAACGGTAGTCTCATCGATCGTTACAGACTTTGTATTTGCAGCATCACCTGCCGGCAGCACATAACCTTCGGGAACCTTTATCTCCTTGAAATAGTAGGTTCCCCACGGAAGCTTATCGACAAATACTTCACCGTTTGCATCCGTAGTGTATGTAGTCTTCGTATCAGGATAGCGCTTGCCGTCCTTATAGAGTTCAAATACAGCACCCGCAAGCTTTATCTTATTAGCAGTATCCGACTTGACAAGCTTGATGCTTCCCGGAAGTCTCTTGTTCGTGATCGTGACTTCCTTATTCATATTGCAAAGATTGATATTAAGACTGTTATCCTTGGAAACACCCTTATAAGTGATCTCATAAACCTTGCTTCCTGAGATCTGGGTGCCGTCCTTATCCGATTCATAGACGTAGTATGTATAACCGAGCGGAATCTGTTTGAACAGAACCTCGCTGTTACCCTTGACTGCTTCGGCATGAGGGAACAGATACTCCTTGCCATCGGTTCCGTAATAGATCTTGTTGTTTCCGGACTTCCTGTAAACTACCGCATAGAAATCCTTGTCACTGTCTACCCTGTTTCCTTCCGCGTCAAAAGCATCCTTTTTAACCTTGAGGGTACCCGAATAGAACGCATTGATGAATTCAAGTTCCGCGTCACTCATCGAGAAGCACTCCTGTCCGGCAACGGAATTGTCATTAACATATGATGCACGTCCCCTTGTACGTACTTTGACACTGTTGCCTTCCCAGTATGTGTCTACGAACAGCTTGACATAAACCGGTCTGTTCGTATAAACAACTCCGGGTATCTTATGGGCATCATCCGGGATCACCTCTGTGATCTTATACATATAAACCTTGCTGAGCTGCCATGAATGAAGCTCATCACTCCAGTTTCTGTCCCAGCTGTAGTAATTATCCCAATTGGAATCCGCCTCAAAATAAACCCTTCCGAAACTGTCTGTCCTGTTATCCTTAGTCAGGGTTATTGTAGTCTTGGGCGGCAGGGGGCTGTCCACCCTTATACCGCTGTTGGTCGGTTTACCGTCAAAACGCTCAAGGTTGAAGGTAAATGAAGCGCCGTCAGGCCAGTCTTTACCGTATCCGTAATCCTTAAATAAGTCTTCGTCGATAAGCCTCATTTTCGACCAGTCTCTGCCGTCATTCTGATAGAAAAGCTTGGTTATCGAGAAATCAAAAGGAACCTTGGGTGTCTTCTGGTTATTGAACTTGATGACACTGCTGTCATCAGCATGACCTATTAATCCGAAATCCTCCTTGGTCAGCGTGTTCTTTTTGTATATATTCTTCTCATAGATCTCATACTGGTTAAGCTGAGTATTCTTCCTTACCTTAATGTGAATGGTGTACTCGTTGGGATCATGGGTGAACGCATCATTTTCCATACGCTCTTTGAGCACATATGAGAATGTGCCTTCTTCCCTGTAATAGAACGGATCAAAGATCACCTTGTCACCGTTATTCTGAACTGACTGGATAAGAGTCAGCTTCTTAGTGCTCCAATCATATGAATACAGATCGAACCAGAACTTCTGATCCTTGGTCGGAGTTGCAAAATCCACTGTCTTAAGTGCTTCTATAGTGGTAGAGCACTCGCTTGCAGGCGGCATATCATGCCATACGCAATGCCATTCGCTCGAAAACTCGAGAACATTGTTGGCAACGAGCCATCCTGCGGAAACCGTATTGCATCTGAAGTCAGCCTTGGGAACGAGAACGATCGCCGCTACCGAACCGATCGTCTTTGCTGTCTTGGCATTGGGACAGTTAAGAACTACGCTCTGACAGACGGGATCTTCGCCGGGCTGGCCTCCCATCGCATTGCCGTTTACTATCATCTGCTGGAACTCGATGTTCTCATCCGGTATCGTAAGTACAACCTTCTGTCCTTCCGCAAGTTTTATCTGAAGGTTCTGTGCATTAGCGGCATATTCACCCTTCTCGAAGGTGATGTAGTATGTTCCCTTGCCATTTCCCTTGGATGCGATATCAAGAACCTTGCCATTTACGACAGAACTGAACTTATAGGATGTAACATCCGCAAGTTCCTCTGACTTATCATTAACCTTGCTTACAAGTGATGATACCCTGTCCTTTATCTGCTGGGCAGTGTATGTGGTCGTATCAATGACAACCCCGTTTCTGGTACGGTTTCTCATGCTCTCATGCATGTTATTGAGCGCATCCTGCGTCGTGTAAACAAGCGCCGAAGAGGAATTGCCGTTCGGATCCATAAAGAAACCGCTGCCGGTATATTCACCTATGTATGTGACACCTGCATTCCCGTTATCATTCTTACAGGTTGCTACATTTGCACCGCCCTTTAATGTCCCGGTTGCAAAGTTAGTCTCAAAATGCCCGGAAGCATTGAGTGTGTTAGCTACTACACCATGAACACATGCATTGCCGAGGATCGTCTTAAAGGTCTCATCGGGACCGGGCTCCATCTTGCCGTTTACAAATACGGCAACTGCCGAGAAATCGGACAGAGTAAAGCCAACCTTCTCACCTTCTACCGAGGTGCTGTCAGCAACCACCTCAACCTTGATATCCGATGCCGTAATATCGGTTGCTTCGGCAGTTGTATTTGTATCTTCCTTAACGCTGTCAACAAGCGGAAGATGTATGGTCTTTACATCCTCTGCCGTTTCCGCACCCAGTTCATCCTTGAGCTGATCCTTCTTAAATCTGATGTTTATGCGTACCGTACCGGCTTCGGGCTGGAGTTCTATCCTGTTACCGTCTTCATCCTTTCCATAGAAAGCAACGTCATAAAGCAATACATCGCTGTCGCTTATCACGGAATCCTTTTCACCCGTGATCGCGTCTGCATTATTGTTGAGTGCCTCCATATAAGCATCATAGTTATAATCACTTGATCCGGAAGTGATCTTCGTTACAACGAACTCGGCGTCATCAGGGATGGCTGCGGGATCGTCAAGTTCGGCCGTAACATATACGTCGCCGTCCTCGTAATAATATTCACGTTTTTCATTCTTTACTTCTTCATCGGGTTCTTCATTATCTTCTTCATCATTATCTTCTTCATCTTCATGTACGATCTTTACTGCCTTGTCACCCTCGCTTACAACAACGGCGATAACACCGTTTTCTTCGGAATCGATGGTGTAGTCGGCAAAAATCCTGTCAGAACTGTTTCCTTCTATATATATGGTAAATGCGTTGTAGTCTAAATTGGAGAGTCTTAATGAAGTTTCTTCGGCGATAAGCGATGTGACAACACCGTTCTCAACGATATCACCGTTGCATTTAACATTTGCCCTGGTCTTGATATACAGATCATAATTTGCCGAAACAGGCAGTGAAGTTGCATTAAGCTTAAGGTTTATGGCGTCATAGCCCGATCCCTTAACCTCGAAACCGCTGTCTGTTATCCTGAGTTTTTTATCGGCTTTGGGTTCATCCTTTGAGATAAGTTCGATCTGGGGATCACCGTCAGCTCTGACGGTATACTCAACAGTCATCCCTGCCGAAAGACCGACAGCCTTAAATGTGGTCTTCTTAAGCCCGAGACCTTCTATATGATATATGCCGCTGCTGTCCTTGGACAGTACCCCCTTGAGGTCACCGCTGTATTCAAGTCCCTCGCTTCCTCTTATCTGCAGTTCATATGAGTCGGATGCGAGCATTCTGTCCGTATTAACATACAAAGTAACATCTTTCATGCCCGCTGCTTCTATCCTGTCTTCATAAGCATTAACGGATGTTCCGGAAGCGGACACATCTTCGATCACATCGTCTCCACCGATATTTATATCGATCTCTTTCACAGGTGCCGTTTCGGTATCCTTTGACGATGTCTCATCAATGATCTCATCATCCTGCTTAAGCAGTGAGTCGTCATTTAATACTTCGCCGGCATCAATATCACCGACCTGCGTATCCACCGCCAAAGCAGTGTCTTCCGCTATCGTAACGCTGTCCGTATTAACGGCAGCCATTACGCTGAATGTGTTCTCTGCCAGCATTGCGACAAGCGCTGTCATGGCAATAATAGATCTGAGCAGTTTTCTTTTCTTCATTTTCTCTCTCCTTAATGAAGCATGTTATTGATTGATCTGAAACATAAAGGAATAACTTTCCTATACATTATGACTTGCCAACCGTGAAAAATGGTTCAGATTTTATATTTTCTTTATAAAATAAACGGGCGGTACCGGAAGGTACCGCCCGTAAGCAGATCATTTAAAAACTGTTATATCAAACTCTCTTTCTCCTCTTCTCGATGAGAAGCCATATTATTGTTCCGACACATGCAAGCATTGCCGCAAGCCAGAGAGCTATCGAACTCATATCTCCCGTCGCGGGACCAACCCTCGTTCCGAGAACTCCTCCCTTAGGCTTACTCCTTACACCGAGCACTCCCGATTCTGGCGGCCTTCTCTCGCCGAGTACTTCACCTTCCTCGGACTCATTTGTGATCGAACCAAGATCTATAGTACTTCCCGATGTCGACTCATCTATCCTGAACGTATATACCAGCGGATCACCCGTAATATCGGTTGCGATCTTGAAGCCTTCGGGCGCCTTGGTCTCTATGAAGTAATAGTCATCCCAAGGAAGATTATCTACATAGATCTCACCCGAAGAATTGGTGGTGTATGTTCCGTACCTGTAGTAGGCATCCGAGAATATCGTTGAACTTATTGCCTGAGCTGCCGATCTCGGTGTTTTCGAGTAAAGTTCGAATTCAGCTCCTCCAAGGGTTCTCTCACCCGATGCGCTAACCTTGCGAAGCCTTACCGATCCTACTGCCTGTCTGTTAAGATATGTCACTTCAACAGTCTTTCCTGCATCAGCGATCGTAAATCCTAACCTTTCGCTCGATAAAGTATATCCCTTAGGCGCCTTGGTCTCCACGAAGTAGTATGCTCCGTACGGAAGATCCGAGATGACCAGAACGCCCGATGCATCAGTAGTAAATACACCGTTGCTCGTCTTACTTGTTGCTGTATACTTTCCTGCCGATCCGGTTGCGTAAATACGCGTTCCGTCATTATCGTAAAGTGCGAATTCCGCTCCGGCAAGTACATCTCTTGTCGCACTGTCGCGCTTTGTCAGCCTTACAGCTCCGATTATCGGCTTATCCTTCATTGTCACGGTAATATCACTTCCGTCACTCGGTACCGTGAAGCTTATATCAGCTGCTACAGCATAACCTGCGGGTGCCTTAAGCTCACGGAGAACGTAAGTCTTACCGGCCTTTAATCCCTTTTCTTTCTCTATTACATGTGCGCTTGTACCTGACGTCCACTTATCAAGCTCGGTACTGCCATCATAGATAGCAAGTGTTGCTCCTTCAAGCGGTGCATTTGTATCGGCATCGATCTTCTGTATCCTTATGTCTCCGTCTGTATTGTAGAAGTCATAATCCTTCTTCTCCGACAGATAACCGGGTACCGGTACTTCTTCAACGGTATATGCGATGAGACTGCCGTTTTTATCATATTTAGGAAGTTCTACGTCCTTATTGTCAGTCTTGAATGTAAATTCAAGTTCTCCCGACTTAAGCACATGTGTATTGATAACTTCCTTTCCACCGCCCACTGCACTTGAGTAAAGGTTGAACGTAAGATCCGGAACATTGGCAAGCTGCTTACCGGTAAGCTCTGTTCCGCTATGTATCCAGTGCTTCCTTACAGGAATGACAGTGTACTCCATATTCTGGATATTTGTAAAGCTGATATTTGTTACCGTCTCTCCTGTTGCAGCCTTCTTTATCTCCTTCTCAATCTTAAGAGTACTGCTTCCGTCATTTGTGATCTTCACATCAACATCATACTCTGTGTTGTCGAAGGTTACACCATTGCTCTCGAATACCGTATTGTTATTGGTCCATACACCATCTGAAGGCTTTGACTCAATGATCCTGTAATACAGGGTCTTTGTAACTTCGTACTCGCCCTTCTCATTCTTAAGCGTTTCCTGGGTGTATGCAGGTACATTAAGCGTCATACCACCGTTCTTATCGGTAGCCTTCGTATCTACGAGTGTCTTGCCGGTAGTCCTTGAAGCATCATCATACTGATAAAGCGCGAACTTGTATGCTCCGGTAAGATCCGTTGCTCCGTCCCTTCCGGCAGGATCCTTGAGATACTTAACGGCGTTGAAGCTTACTGTGCCTGTTGCTTCGAACTCATTCGTGAATTCAAACTTATCCTTGCCACTGAAGTCAAACTGGACCTTATTGTTATCCGTGTAGATCTTCTCTACATTGGTGATGTTTACACTAAGTTTGCCGCTACGATCCTTTGAAGGCTTAACTTCAACGTATACCTTGAATGTAGCTGTATCAGTCTTGATATTGTTGGAGCTTATGCTGGTCTCTGTTATGGTGTAAACATAATTACCTGTATCGTTAACCTCATAAAGATCAGCGGGTTCTCCTGCTTTACGATCCGGATTCTTCTCATACCAGCCGTATCTGTAGTTAAGGAACGGTATATCGATATTGCCATCCTTATCCTTAGCATTAAACTCTACCCTGCTCGGTATTCCGTTAGCATCTTCGGTATTGAACCTTGTTACCGAATTGCCCTTCTCGTCCGTGATGGTAAACTCAAACTTATCATCTTTTGTGAGCGCACGTCCGGTCATCTTCTTGATACCCGGGATATCGATCGAACCTTCCTGATTGAGCTTATTAAGGAATGTATCGTTCATCTGCTCATCGTTCAGTGTATAAGGATTTACTGCCTGCCAGAAGAGTTTATGTTCTTTGTCTCCCTCGATATTGTTCACCACAATATCTTTGGCATTCCTTACCGTAAGGGTTCCGTCATTGTTATCCGAAACCTTCACAACCAGCTTAAGTATCTGGTCAGAGAACTTAATACCATCATTATCGTTGCTGTGATCTATTTCCTTAGCGTAGTAAACAAATTCTCTGCTTGCCTCACCTGTCTCAAGATCGATATCAAGATCAACGAACCTGTACTGGATGTTACCGGGATAAATCTCACCGATGTCCATAAGCTTGCCATTCGGGAAGTTATAGGATCCGTCAACCGGATTGATACCGTTCCAAACATTTACTTTGTATTCCGACTCATTCTTACTCCTCAGACCCGGTCCGGTGATCTCGAATTCGAACATTCCCCGCTGCAATTCCATTCCGAACATCTCTTTGGTGAGCACGGGCGGATCTATCGTACATACGCTGTCATAGTAATTATCGAATACGATATCGTCTTTCTTGCCGCTCATCCTTCCGATCAGAGCCTTCAGGAAATCTGATAATCCGTTATCGGTTTCGTCCTTCTTGACATCCTTCTGTCCTGCTACAGCCTTGGTTACAGTAAGTGTGCCGTTCTTGTTATCCTTAATTGTCACCTCGACCACATATGCTGCATTCGAGTAGGTTACACCACCATTCTTGCTTATCTGTTCTTCAATGGTGTAGTACTTCCTGATCTCAGGCAGATATCCTCCTCCTGACTTAAGGTCTTCCTGTGTGAACTTAAGAGGGCTGAACTTAAATGCTGCCCTTGCCTCGAGATCCTTCTTATTGTTGAGCTTGGCTTCACCGTGTGTAACGGTCTCAATTACTTTGCCGTTCTCATCCTTTAATATGAAGGAGAAATCGCCCGGTGCAAGCGGCTTGCTGTGCATTACCTTGATACCTTCGATATCGATCTCACCGTTTGCCTCGTAGGTATTCTCGAACACTATAGGCTCGCCGGCCTTTACGAATACCTTATTGCCGTCTTCTCCTATCGTGTAGAATACAGGATCGTTAACCTTAAGCTTGCCGTTTGTTCCTTCTTCAACCGTAACCTCAGCGGTGTACTCTCTGCTGTCTATTGTACTTCCGTCCTTGCTTGCGGTCTCCTTTATCTTATAGGTGTGCAGACCAAGATCGTTCTGGGTATACCGGATAGCCTCGAAATTGATCTGGTTACCGTTATTTGTTACTGTCTGGTCCTGTCCTTCTCCGGTAAGAGTGAACGTATAAGCCGCATCCTCAAGTTCTTTACCTGTTACCGTCTTTACAGCAGGGAAGTTAACACTTCCGTCTGCCTTATAAACGTTAGTGAAGTTGAGCTTATCGGTAGGTACATTCTGCCTCGTGGTCGCTTTTGCCTTAAGCTCCTTATCATTTGTAATATAGAGCACTACATCAATATTGTACTCATTCGTAGCATATACGACATTGGGAGCCTTGTCCTTCTCAATTACCGGAACCAGTTCCTTAACTGTGTATGAGAATTTATGCTCAGGATTACTCTTGTCGTTGTAATCATCCTGCGTGTACTTAAGATCCTCAAACTTATACTCAACAGGCGTTTTGTTATCCTTAGGTGTTACAGTAACTTTCTGTAGCTCACTACCGTTTGCATCATAAAGTGCGAAGGTATAAGGATACTGGCCTATCGAAGGTGCATCGTCCGGGAATCCGCTCAATATCTTGGAACCGCCGACGGGTACACTGGTCTCATACTCATAGGTATTAATAAACTTTATCTGGTCATTGTCGATCTGAACATTATTGTCATAGGTCTTCTGATCGATAACAAGCTTGTTATCCACAAGATCAACCTTTGCAACGACCGTCTTGACCGTTCCGTCATACTTAATGCCCTTTATCTTATTTGAGATAGTCTCTCTGACTTCGTAATTAAATGTCTTTCCTGCATCTTCCAGAGTGAAGAATATAGGATCGAATACGATCGAAGTACCATTGTTTGTCTTGGTCTGATCAACGTTCTTATCTCCGGTAAGAGTGAACGTGAACATATCATCCTCAAGAGGCAGTCCTTCAAGTACCTTCTCGGCAGTGATCCGGATACTGTCAGGCTCAACCGGTGTATTGATATATGTGAATACACAATCCTTAACTGCAACACCGTTCTTCGTGACTACCTTATTAACATTCAGTGTGCCATCCTTGTTGTCTTCAACAGAGATAACCACATCATATACAGAACCGTCATAAACTATATCCTTCCTCGGATTGGATGTATCTTCCTTAACCCTGAATTCAAATGTCTTTCCAAGGTCAGCCATCGTGTAATGGCGGTCTGCAAATGCGAAATCACCGTTGGTGTCATTTGTAACAGTTTCAGGCTCTCCATATACGGCATTTCCGTTTTCGTCCGTACCCGTCTTCTCCTCGAGTATGAAGCTGAACTCGCCGCCCTCAAGCGTTCCGCCGGGGAATAACTTCTTTCCTTTAAGATCGGTATCTCCCTCAGCATTATATTCATTCGTGAAATCAAGTGCCTCACCGTGATAATCCTTACCGTTAACAACACTGTTTACTTCAAGCTCGCCCGATCCGTTATCCGATACGGTTACCTCGGCATAATATACGTCTCTGCTATACTTCCAGCCTCCACCGTCTACCGGTGCTTCCTCATACACTTCATACTTAAATACACGAGGCTCGTAAGTACCGTCGCTCTTTCTTACAAGGTCTTCCAACCTGTAATCAAACGAAGCGATCGTCTTCGTCTCATCTGCCTTACAGAATACCGTATATTCATCATTCGTCTGCTTATCCTTTAATACAAACTTGAATTCCTTATCCTTATCGTTTGTACCGAGCACTATCTTGTGAACAGGGAATGAAACTGTTCCTTCTGCATTGTAGAAGTTAACAAATGTTGCGATCTCATTCTGAGGAACCGTACCCTTATAACTTGAATCGTCACGTATTACCTCAGCCTTAAGTATGCCATTATTATCCGTAACCCTGATCACAAACCTGTATTCTGCCGTAGAGTAGGTCACACCCGCAAGACTCTCTTTAGTCTCGGTCATCGTATAAGCAAATGTCTTCTCTTTTGCATAACCGCTGCCCTGCTTCATATCTTCGGGAGTAAATGTGATCGAAGGGAATGTAAACCACTGTCCCCGGTTCCTTACTTTCTGGTCATATGACTTCGGATTGCCCTCATCGCTTACCATATGGAACTCAAACTCGCCATCTGAAAGCAGGCGGCCCTGAAGATCCTTTCTTCCGCCCGGTGTTACAACCACAGGCTCCGGTATATATACATTTGTGAATGTGCATTCTTCGGGTGCTGTCCTGTATACTTCCGTACCGTCAACATCAACCGAAACCGCCGTAACATCCGAAGAACCATTTACACTTGCTGTTATGGCAAGCTTACCGGTCTTAGGATCACTTACATTAACCTTTACAACATATTCCCTGTCATCATATCTGACACCATCCTTGATCCAGACACCATTTTCATCCTTCTTTGCGTCTGCGGGTATATTTTCCTTGATGGTATATTCATATTCACCCACATCATCCTTTGTAAAGGAGATCCGGTCAAACTCTACGGTGCCGTCAGCCTTATTCTCCTTGGAGTAGCTGAATGCCTTACCCTGCGTATCCTTACCGGAAATCGTAAAGCTGTAATCACCGGCCTTTAACTCTTTGCCCGTAAGTATCTTTAATGCATTTAACTCAAGGTTTCCTTCGGCATCGTAGGTGTTTATGAACAGAGCATGCTTTTGAACATCGTCCCATCCTACTGCCTTCTTGAACTTCTCCCATAATGTGAGATCCTTAAGCGGTTCGCTCGCCTTTGCTGCTGTCCAGTCTGTCTCAATAGTACCCTCTTTGGTGTCAATCAGGGTAACGGTTATCTTGTACCTGTTTCCATCATAAGTAATGCCATCCTTCTTATAGTAACCGTTGCCGAGTTCGACAGCATCTTCGGGAATCTCTTCCCATGCATAGTAATACTTCTCGTATTTGTTCTCGCCTACCTTGTAGGTATCATCAGCCTTTAAGTCATCGAGCGTGTATTCGATCTCGTCGAACACAGTTACAGCGGTCTTACCTGCAGGCGTAGCCGGAGCCGGCTTCCTGTCTTTGTAAGTTCCGTCTTCATTGGTAAGCACGAACCAGAAGGTGTTTTCAGGTATATCCCTGCCGGTGAATTCCTTCTCGGCATAAGGCTGAACCTTACCGGTAGCTTCATAAGTGTTCTCAAACACCACTTCCGCTCCGGAAACTTCCGTCTCTGTGCCGTCAGCGTTCTTCCTGAAATACTTCTTTTCCAGCTCAATTTCATTATTCTTATTAAGGCTTACCCATATCCTTGCTACATACTCAGCCTCTGAATATGTCCAACCGTTGACACGGTTCTTCACATACTCATTTATCGTATACTCATAAGGCTCTTCCCTTACGTCATCCTGATCATAGGTTAAATACTTATCATTTCCTTCATTCTCAAACTTAACATTGCCGCCGGCATCGTTGGTCTTCGTATACTCCTTGCCGGTCTGAACATCGGTCAGCTTAAAGACAAACATCTTATCTTCAAGGGCAGTGCCGGTAACCTTCTTATGAGCCTCGATAAACTCGGTATTATCTGCCTTAAAGGTGTTATCAAAATGCATCGCCTCGACAGCAGAACCGTCATCCCTGGTCAGTTCGGGAGCAGGGATAATAAGATGTCCCTTTCCGTCATCACTGACCGTGATCTTGACATTATATACAACGGTATCATCCGTCATTCCGTTCGTTCTGCTATTGTCCTGTAAATTAGGATTTCTTTCCTCCTTGACATAATAGGTGAATGTCTGAGGAGTAGAATAATCATCATATACATAACCGGGCTGTGTAGGATCGATCTTTGCCTTGGTCACGAACTCAAGCGCGTCGAACTTAAACTCTGCACCTGCATCACCGAATATACCGGTTTCCTTTGTTATATCGACACGCTGCAATTCCTTACCTGTCGAATCGTAAAGAACAGCCTGCCAAACACCGTTATCTTCTTTATCAAACTTCCTGCCGGTGATAGCCTTGGTTCCGCCAAGATCAACTCTGCCGTAAGCTTCGTACTCATTCCTGAACCATGCCTGATCCGCTTCGGTACCGTTATCCGCACTAACGGAAAGATGTCCTTCGCCGTTGTTATCTACATAACTCTTGACGGTAACATTGACCGTCTCGATATGACCGTCATAAGTGTAACCGTTAAGGACATAAACGGTCTTTCCATCGATCTCTTTCTTCTGGGCACCCGCAGGTATCTCTTCCTGGATCGTATAGGTAAATGTCTTGCTTTCAGCACCACCGAGATCTTCAAGTTTATAACCGATCTCCTTAAAGAGCGCTATACCTGAAGCATTGTTCGATGCTCTGTCGATCACAGTGTCACCGCTCTTAAGATCGAACCAGAACTGACCCTCAACAGGCTTCCTCCCAATGAGCTGCTTATATGCACGCAGTTTGATCTCGCCCGGATTATACGGAGTATTGATAAATTCCATATCAACTTTCTCCGTCTGACCCTTATAGGTTGCATAACTCCTGGCCGCAACAACCTTAAGATCGCCTTTACCGTTATCCTCGATCACCTTGGTGATAACGAACTCGGCATCAGAGTAAACTACGTCCTTTATCATATCATCCTTACTCTCTTTTACGAGGAACTGATATGTTCCCGCCTTATTAAAGATGATATCGTCAAACTTGAATTCATTGACCGGGAGCTCGCTCTCAGGTATTCCGTTCTTAACCTTGACAGCAGGAAGAACTACCGTACCATCGGCAACTGCAGCCTCGGTAACAGCTCCATACGGTGAAAGTTCAAAGGTGAACATTCCTCTCTTAAGCCACGATCCCGGGAATGACTTCTTACCCCTTATGGGATCCTTTGCAGGATTAATCCTGTAATCATTTATAAACGCCGGGCAGACATCCGTAACTGCCGTCTGTGCCTCATCATCATATCCTGCGGTCATTGCTTTCTGGAGTTCGCCGCTCTTATTGTCGGTAACAACTACAGTGATATTGTATGTGCGGTCATCATAGATGATCCCGTCTTTGATCTTCTTATGAGGAAGCCCTTCTATTGCTTCCGCATCATCCGGCACAACCTCTTTTATCTTATAGTAATAAGTTCCGACATCCTTTACAGTCTTGTATTCTATCTCACCGAATTCAACTTCACCGGGTCCCTGGACCTTACGCTCCTGCTCTATGGCATTGCTTCCGTCGGCCTTCGCTCCGGTAAGGCGGAAAGTGAACCAATTTTTCCTGGAAAGTTCTGTCTCTACAGGGTACTCCTTGCGGGCCCTGAACTTGATCTTACCGTCGGCACTGTATCTGTTTGTGAACTTAAGCGGACTTCCCTTGGTGCCGTCATCCTGCGTAACTATAAGTTTGCCGTTCTTACCATCCTTTACGGCAACCCTGACTGTATGCTTTGTGCTGTCATAGATCACACCCTTGGCGCTGCCGGCGATTTCCTCAACAACATAGGTATATGTCTTTCCATCATCTGCCAGTGTATAGGAAAGCTCATCAAAGGCAAATCCAAAGCCTTCACTTGTAACCTGTGATACCTTGAAGGTCTTTTCCTGTTTTGCGTTTGCCTGCTTATCATCGGAACTTGTAAGCTTGAAGGTAAACTCATCATCAGGATCCATAAAACGTCCTTCGAGCATCTTGAAACCATATATTATGGTGGAACCCATAGCAGAATAGGTATTATTATATTCAAATTTGCAGGTGCTGAACTTGAAGGCCGTATCACCATTCATAGCTTTTAATACATTGATGGTATCACCCTTCTTGAATCTGTAATACTCGACAGAAGTAACGATCTTGTTCGAACTGTTGCGTGCAGCCGTAACCTTTGCAATGAACGAACTCTCATCCTTCGTGTAAGGAGAAGGACAGGTTGTCTCCTTTATCAGGTAATACCACGTTGACTTGGTAACCGCACCATTGCTTGTCTCATTCTGTGTGCCCGTTCCGAGTTTTAATTTGATCTTGTCAAACTTAACACTCGAACCCGAGTTGAACTTCTCCGGCTGTATTGCATTACCGAATGTATTATTGCCCTTGTACTCATAAAGGGTAAATCCGAATGTATTATCCGGAATATTTGCATCGCTTCCGTTTATCTTCTTAATACCCTTAAGTTCAACTTCCGTTTCGATCTCTTCATATTTGTTGACGAATTCGATCGCACCGTCTTCTATACAAGGCAGTCCCGCGTAGCAATTAAAGTTAGGCTCAACCCTTGCGGTCCTCTTGACTGATATGATGTTATTGGTCGCGCTGTTCCTGTACCAGAAAACATGAACATACCAATAAGGCTGGTTCGGGTAACCATGCATAGGCTCGTTAGCATCATAGATGTTATATGTTACTTCGGCTCTCGGCCTGATCCTCACATTATCTATAAGATTTCCGTTCTCATCTACTTCGGAGATCCTGTACCACTGCTCTAAGTACTTATCGCAGCCATAATCCCATTTGGTGTTGTTCCAGTTTATCTGATCGGAACTGATCTCGGGAAGTTCAAAAATGCCCGTAGCATATTCCGAATCGCCGCCGTTAAGCCTTATATACTGTGTCTGGAAACTTGTGTCAACCTTCTTTGAACCGTAATCAAGCCTCTCGAGTTTGAACCTGAAGCCGTCCTGGCCCCAGTTGCCGCTTCCTCCTATAAAATGCTTGTTTACGGGGATCTTCAGCTTAGCCTTCTTGGGCTCGGGCATCTCATCCCATACACAGTGCCACTCACCGCCGTTGTTCCTGATCTTGTCGGCTACAGCCCAGCCTGTTGAAGTACCGGTAACATAGAGCGTTCCCTTGGGAGCAAGGAAAATACCGAGTACGGCCTGAAGAGTGGTCACCTTATTCTGATTGTAGAAGTTCCATACAACATGACGGCAGAACTCATCCGCATACGATGTGGATGTATCGGAACTTATGGACATATTCCTGTCGACAATATCCATATCGAACTTGTGGACTTTCATATCCCTCTGATCCGGAATATTCAAAACTATCGTCTGGTTCGAATTGAGCTTTATGCGTGTAGAACTTGCCGAATTGAAATACTTACCGCCCTCTCCGACATCACCGGACGCAAAATCGATAATATATGTACCGCCTGCTTCCTTGGATATATCTATCACCTTCTGGCCGTTTACTGTCTTTACGGCACTGCTTATACTATTGCGCGCCGTATTGCTGGCAAATTCCGCTGACAGTGTACCGTTAACCAGCTTGTCTACCATATCCACGAGGTTGTCTTTGGGAATACTCGTATCAATGACGGCGTAATCCTTCCACGCACCGTCCTTGAAGCTGTTTTTTGCTTCCGGAGTCGTATAAACCACAAAAGATTTGCCGTTGGCCGAATCAATGTGCCATTTGCTGCCCTGATGAGCCGCTATTATAGTATTACCCGGATTCTGCTTGCCCGTGTACTGTCCCTGGGTGGCATTGTCGGCACTTGTCTTGAGCAACTTGGCGGCAAGGTTTGAATCAATGTGGTTATCAAGTTCGATCGTATTACCAACCAGTCCGTAGTTGACCGCACCCATAAGGACATCCCTGTATGTAACCGCCTGGCCTGCCGGGATTATGGTGTCTCGTATGTTTGTGATCGCATAAAGTGAGAAACTGTCAGTAGTGAACTCAACCACTCCGCCGTCAACAGATGCATCTGCCTCAACAGTCTCGGCAGTTACCTGTGAACCATCCTCTTTGATGTGAGTTACAACTATATCATCAGAATACTCGGCTCCGATATCCCCGGCAAGCTGATCATTCTTAAATTCGAACGAGACCGTAACAGAACCTTCCTCGGGTTCTATTTCCTCGCTCCTGGATTCGTCTGTATAGAAAGCTATATCATAAAGAAGAGTATTTTCAGCTGTATATTCGGTAGTATCCTCATCCCTGTTGCTGTTCAGTGCTTCAAGGTATCTATCTGCCTCTTCTTCCAAAAGAGGAGTTACGCAGAAATAGGCATCATCCGGGATCGCATCAGCTTTCTCGAGTGTTGTCCTTACATATACCTTATTGTCTTCGTATTCATATACACGCTTGGTGGCAACACCGTTTATATCTATCAGGGCCGTGCCGTCCTCAATGCTCGTGATCTCAGCTACGGTTTCAATTTCCGACCCTTCCTCTGCTGCCACGTATGCCACAAAGCTCTGGCCCTCAAGATCTTCTATCTTAAGAGATGTGTCTGCCTTGGTGAGCCCGATGATGCCTGCAACCGCATCCTTGCCGTCAACCGTTGCATCCGCTTCACTCTCAACATAGAACTTGAAACTTTCCTTATCTGAAAGATCTTCTGTATCGAACTTAACCGTAATGCTCTCATAGCCCTTACCGGAAACAGCCGATATCCTTGTATCATCAACTGCCGTAAGTACCTTCGTAGTAAGCATCTTATCCGAATTGCCCGACTGAACTACTATGACGGGGTAACCATCATTATCCTCATAGGAAAGTATGACATTATCTTCAGAGATCGCGCGTATGCTGAAATCGCTGCCTCCAAGGTTTTCGAAGTTATACCGTCCGCCGTTCGTCTTATCAAGTTCATCGTTCAGTACCGGGTTATATACGGCGCTGTTCGGACCGGTAAACCTGACACTGAACTTATCCTCATTTGCGAGGTTGTCCGTATTGATATAAACGGATATAAAATCGAAACCCGAACCGATTATCCCGCTGTCCGTAACATCGATCGTTCCTGACTTTACCGGGCCGATGTCACCATCCTCTGGCTTATCGACGGAAATATCACCGATCACATCGTCCGATCCCGGAGCAGCCGCTTCCGAAGTCTCGTCGGTCAAAAGATCATCTCCCGACCCTCCTTCATCCGCAAGCACCTCATCACCGGTATCAATGTTAACATCCAGGGTTTCTCCTTCTTCCGCCAGAAGCTCGGAAGCAAAAACCGGAACAACCGATGAGAATCCGGTTTCAAGTACTGTTGCGATAAGTGTCAACATCGCGATAGTTTTCTTCAACCAATTCTTTCTGTTCATAGTAGTCTCCTTTGCTGATCCTCTTCCTATTATCTCTTTTCGCCGGCTTTTAAAAACGCCGAAAACAGGGTAAACTCTACCCTTTACTACTAAAGACTCATAAAGTTTTGAAAAAGGTTCAAAAAATTTTATAATTTCTTAATTTTTTCAGACTTTATAATATGTTATGATATCACATCTTCAGGCAAATTTCACTACTTGTTTATATTTTTTTAATTTTCCCCCAAAAAAGTGCGGTACCATCATGGTACCGCACTAACAGAATACAATTTGACCGCCGTTAAGCCTTTTACTCTATTCAGGCATTGACGATCTGACCGAAGTCGGGCTTTAATGAAGCTCCGCCTATAAGTCCTCCGTCAATATCGGGCTTGCTTAAAAGTTCGGCTGCATTGGCAGCATTCATCGATCCGCCGTACTGTATGCGAACAGCCTCGGCTGTAGGCGCATCATAAAGCTCACTTATATAATCACGGATCAGCTTGCATACCTCCTGTGCCTGATCTGCAGAAGCGGTCTTGCCTGTGCCGATAGCCCATATAGGCTCATAAGCGATAACAAGATTCTTAACCTGATCGGCGGTAAGTCCCGTAAGATCCCACTTGATCTGCCTCTTGATCCAGTCGGCATATACACCGGCTTCACGGAGCTCAAGGCTCTCGCCGCAGCAGAGGATAGGTGACAGACCTGCCTCGAATGCTTTCTTTACCTTCTTATTAATAAGGATATCATTCTCGCCGAAAATATCCCTTCTCTCCGAATGGCCGATGATGATGTACTTAACTCCGGCATCCTTAAGCATCGGAGCCGAGATCTCACCGGTATATGCACCCTTATCTTCTATATAAAAGTTCTGTGCTCCCAGCTGTACGTTTGAACCTTTGATAGCTTCCGCTACCGGGCAGATGTCGATCGCAGGCACGCAGTAAACAACATCAACCGCATCGTTCTTTACAAGATCCTTAAGTGTATTCACAAGTTCTACGGCTTCGGAAGGGGTCTTGTTCATCTTCCAGTTGCCGGCTATTATTCTTTTTCTTGACATATTTTATGTCCTCCTGATTATTTCTTGGTATGCTTACGATCTTCCGGATCACACGGAATCATTTCTTCTATATTATAACAAATAATTACTTATCGTCTGCTGCGTATACACCGGGCAATTCCTTGCCTTCGAGGAACTCGAGAGATGCGCCGCCGCCTGTTGAGATGTGACTCATCTTGTCTGCGAAGCCGAGCTGATTGCAGGCTGCTGCCGAATCACCGCCGCCGATGATCGTTGTTGCATCGGTCTCTGCAAGAGCCTTGGCTACCGCGATGGTACCCTTTGCAAGCGTGGGATTCTCAAACACGCCCATGGGTCCGTTCCATACTACAGTCTTGGCCGACTTGACCGCATCCGCAAAGAGAGCCTGCGTCTTGGGTCCGATGTCAAGACCTTCCATATCTGCAGGGATAGCATTGCTGTCAACGTAAGTTACGTCGATGGGGCCGTCGATAGGATCCGGGAAGCCTGCCGCAATACCGGTATCAACGGGAAGAAGCAGCTTCTTGCCAAGTTTCTCAGCCTTTGCCATCATTTCCTTACAGTAATCTATCTTCTCATTATCCACGAGAGACTTACCTATTTCCTTGCCCTGAGCCTTAAGGAAGGTAAATGCCATACCACCGCCGATGATAAGAGTATCAGCCTTTTCAAGAAGATTGTCGATAACGTTGAGCTTATCAGCTACCTTGGCACCGCCGAGGATAGCAACAAAAGGACGGACCGGATTCTCAACCGCATTTCCGAGGAAGTCGATCTCCTTCTGCATAAGATATCCGACTGCATTTGTGCCGCCCTTCTCGGTTATGTACTTGGTAACTACAGCTACCGAAGCATGAGCCCTGTGTGCCGAACCGAATGCGTCGCATACATAGTCATCTGCAAGATCCGCAAGCTCCTTCGCAAAGCCTTCTCCTGCCTTCTGGGGCTTGGTCTCCTCTTCACCCCTGAAACGTGTATTCTGAAGAAGAACAACATCTCCGTCCTTCATATCGGCAACTGCCTTGGTAGCATCAGCGCCGGTAACATTGTAATCAGATACGAAAACAACGTCCTTACCGAGCTTCTCGGATAACCTCTTGGCTACGGGTGCAAGGCTCTCCTTCTCATTGGGGCCTTCCTTAACCTTGCCGAGATGTGAGCAGAGGATAACCTTTGCTCCGTCCTTGATAAGCTTATTAATAGTAGGAAGTGCTGCAACGATCCTGGTCTCGTCCGTGATCTCACCGTTCTTTAAAGGAACGTTAAAGTCACATCTTACAAGCACTCTTCTGCCCTTTGCGTTAAGATCATCAACGCTTTTTTTGTTTAATGACATATCTATGTCCTCCTGTTAATTTATTTGCCCGTTCATTTCCGCAACAGGCTCACGGGTTCTGCAGCTTGCGCATTACTGCAGAAGATCGACGCACTGAGTCGACGCCATGTATTATATCATATATAAAATGTAAAATACAGAGGGAATTTAGGTCGTAAGCCCCGCTCCGTCTCTTAAACGCTGCGTATTGTTTTTCTTCCAGCGTATGAGCATGGCAATGAAAAAGAGTCCTCGGACGGATAATTCTATGCACATGGCGATCCATGCACCTTTTATGCCCATTCTCATTGACAGATATGCAGCCAGCGGTATCCTGACGGCCCACATGCTTATCAGATTGGCGACACTCGTGAAAAGGGTATTGCCGGTCCCCCTGAACACCCCTCCTATTACCATGGAGGCTGCAAACAAAGGCTCGGCAAAGGCTTCTATCCTCAGCAGTGAGGCGCCAAGAGTCTGAATACCGGCATCGGGGGTGATCAGCGACATTATCACAGGTGCGAATATATACATGAACAAACCGGTTATCGTCATCAGCACCATACCGACAGCAGTCACCGTATATGCCAGTTGTCCGGCAAGTTTTTTTCTCCCCGCTCCTATGCTCTGTCCCACCAGGGTCGTTGCCGCGATCGCCACGCCGTATCCCGGCATATAACAGAAGCTTTCCGCCGTTATTGCAAACGAATTGGCGGCGATCGCAACTGCTCCAAACGGAACTATTATCCGGGTTATCATAACCTGAGCGGAATTCATGATCACCTGTTCCAATGCGACCGGGGCCGATATCCTTACTGCCTTATCAAGCTCGGATCTGACGGTTGACAGGATCTCCTTCCGATGCTCCCTTGCGCCGATACCCTTCCTGTCATATATGAAGTCCTCTTTTCTCTGTTTCAGCATTTCATTTCCGAAGAAAAGATAACGGACAGAAAGGATCAATCCTGCCGACTCGGCAAGCATCGTCCCAAGAGAAGCCCCCATTACATCGAGTCCGGCTCCATAGACGTGTATTGAGCGTCCAAAAAACATAACATCCCGGGATCCGAATATCAGGAAGTAATTAAAGATCACGTCCAGAAGGCATATCAGTACACTTATGGCTCCTGTGACCTTTGTATTTCCGCTGCTGTTAAGCATCCCGTTTGTTGTTCTTGATACCTGCATTATCGGAAGCATCAAAATATATATCACGGCATATCTTGATGCATCAAGAGCTATATCCCCGCTGCCGCCCAGCCAGAACGGAAGCCTTCTGTAGACAAGCAGTCCGACAGATGTAAGTAACAGGGCAAAGAACAAGGACAGGATAAGACCATGGCGTATAAGAGCCCTCGCTTCCTTCTCTTTCCTGGCTCCTATACAATGGGCCACCTGAATCTGAAATCCTGCGGCAAAAGCACTCACTATACCTCCCACAAGCCACATGGTCGAAGATATAAGTCCGATGGATGCCGCTTTTTTTGCCCCCAGCCTTCCTACCATTGCCGCATCTATGTATTCGGTCATCACACTCGTAAGCATGGCCACAACCGTAGGATATGACAGAACAAGGACCAGCGTAAGCCGGTCCATAAATCCAAGGTGTTCTCCGTTTCTCAGTTTTTCAAGAAGTAATCTATCCCTTTTCATCCAACGCTTCCTGCAATCTGCCGATCCCGTCCTCAACAAGCGAACGGGGACATGCAACATTCATACGCAAAAAAGCAGACCCGTTACCTCTGTATATCGAACCTGCCGAAAGATAAAGTCCCGTTCTTTTCCTTATGTCTTCAGCCAGGCGTTCGGAATCGTCCGTGTATGCACTCATATCAAGCCACATAAGATATGTAGCATCCTGTTCCGTGCATTTTATCTTCGGGAGCTTATCTTTTACAAATGAACATACAAGTTGTTTATTTCCTTCAATGTAATCCCTGAGCCTCGTAAGCCATTCCCAGCCTTCATCCGAAAAAGCCGCAACTGCGCTCTCTATCGCAAAAGCCCCCGGTTCGGCAACCTCATCAGTATTAAGTGCCCTGTTCATCCGCTGTCTTAACCCTTCTTCGGGAACGATCACTGCCGCGCTGTGCAGACCCGGAATTCCGAAGGCTTTAGTCGGCGCCACCGCCGTAATGCTGTTGTCACGGCACACCTTGGAGACCGATGCAAAGGGTACATACTGACAGCCCGGAGCTGTCAGATCACAGTGTATCTCATCGGAAAACACCAGAACATGATGACGTTTTGCCAGTTCCCCGACATGCTCAAGAGTAACTGTATCCCAGATCTTCCCTGCCGGATTTTGCGGATTACAGAGCAGGAGCATGGTGGCAAGAGGATCACTCATCTTTTTCTCAAGATCATCGAAATCCATCGAATATGTCCCTTCATTATATATGAGCGGATTCTCCGATATCCGGCGCCCGTTGTTGATTATGGAATTGAAAAAAATATCGTAAACGGGTGTCTGAACGATAACCTTCTCGGCCGGCGTCGTGAACTTCCTGACACCAGTGGATATGGCGGGTATGACTCCGGTCGTAAAGATCAGCCACTCTTTTTCAATATCAAAACCATGATGTTTCCCCCACCAGTCCATGTATACCGCATACCATTCCTCGGGAATGATACCGTAGCCGAAGATACTCCTTTCAACGCGCTTCTTCAGCGCTTCAACGATGCAGGGAGCCGTTTCAAAATCCATATCAGCCACCCACATCGGAAGTTCACCGTCTGCGACATCCCATTTAAGGCTCAGTGTATTGTGCCGGTCAATGACCTTATCAAAATCGAACGAATCCATTACCACAGCCCCTCCGGGGTATCCGTCTTCTCATCTATTATGTCACATACGATCTTAGTCCTTGCCGGATCGATCACATCCTTCTGTATCACGAGATGTCCGATCCTGTCCGCTTTAATCTGCCCGCTCTTAGGATTAAAGACACTCTCTATACCACCGCGGATATCCGCTTCCACATCAGAATATTCAAAAGCCAGAGTCGTATTTATCAGCCTGCAGTTCTTCATAACAAGATTATCTATATAACACATTCCCTGAAGGCTCTCTATCGTGCAGTCTATAAATGTTAAGTTCTTTGCGTTCCACCCAAGATATTCACCGGTGATAAAACAGTTCTTCACCGTAACATTATCTGTGTTCCAGAAGGCATCCTTGGATGCAAGATGCGAATCGGATATCTCCATGTTGACAACGCCATCAAAGCTGTAATTCCCTATAAGATCGATATCAGAAGCCCTCACGTTGCTGCAGCCCATGGCAAAATAGTCACCGGTTGCCCTGACCGAATTCAGGGTGACATCAGTGCAGTTCCAGAGTGTCTCGGCTGCATTCGGGATCAAAACATTGCAGAGTGTTATGTCCTTACATCTGCGGAAATTCTTGGGGGCTTCAACTATCGCGTTTTTCATGCTGAAATTATCGGTATACCACACACCTGCCCTTGCCATATCAAAAAATGTCACCTTCTCGAGTTCAACCCCCTTGCAGTACCAGAAGGGGTATTTATATCTGAACAGGCATTCCCTTGCAGTTATGTTGCGGGCTTCCTTAAGCGGTGACTCACCGTCCTCGAAAACACAGCCGTCAAGCTTGACATCCCTGCTGCCGAATAACGCTCTCTCTTCAGTAAACTTTTTGTCTTTGATTTCCATTTTCATATCAAACCTTTCTCATTAATGATTCTTCTCGTGCAGTAAGCTGCACGGCCTCATTTCCCGAGTTCAAAATCTCCGGGCATAAGCAGCGACAGGTCAGCTTCGGGTTCAGCCACAAGGCGGCGGGACTGGTTAAGGATGGCTTCCTCTATCTTATTCCTTACAAGGCGTCCGTTTCCGGCCTCGCGGGCATCATTAAGCTGCGTTGCGTTAAAGAAATCAAGCAGCGGTTTCTCCGCATCCCCGGCGATCGAATAACCCTTGGACTTCGCTGTTATATGAGCGATCGCAAGCAGTTCTTCGCCTGTATAATCCGGAAAATCAATTATGTTCGGGAAACGGCTCTTAAGACCCGAGTTGGCCTCAAGAAAATCCTCCATTTCCTTACTGTAGCCTGCAAGTATGACAACAAGATCATCACGGTTATCCTCTATAGCCTTCACCAGAGTATCTATAGCTTCAAGACCAAAAGAATCCTCCTCACCACGATACAGGCTGTAGGCTTCATCTATGAAAAGGACTCCGCCGATCGCCGACTTGACCACCTTATTTACAAGAGGCGCCGTATGTCCCACGTAACGCCCGACGAGATCCCCACGCGAAACCTCTACGAGCTGACCTCCGGACAATATACCTATAGCCTTAAGATAACGGCTCACGATACGTGCGATCGTGGTCTTGCCTGTTCCGGGATTACCCGTAAAGATCATATGCCTGTTGAGCTCGCCTGCCTTTAATCCTTCCTCCCTGCGCCGTTTCTGAACCGAATAGTATTCCTTAAGACCGTGGATATAATCCTTGATCTCAGTAAGCCCGACGATCCCCTCAAGTTCCTTCTCGACAGCTTCCAGTTCACCGCTGTAACTTACCTGTATATAATCGTTCATCGGGAACTTCTCATCACCTGCCGTTATTTTCGCTGCATCATCACTATATGCAAGCCCAAGCTCTGTTCCTGTAAAATCATCCTTTTCAAGCCTGAATTCGGAAAGTGCCTTAAGCGCATCTTCATATGCATCGATGACACCCTTTAGCGCTCTGCCCCTTGATGTGCAGGATACCGCATACTGTCTGTAACTCTCATCCACCGTAAGATCAAACCCAAGCTGCTTCTTAACCCTTGCCTTCAGCTGTTCCTCAAGTTCTCCGCATATCTTGGCGACAGCTTCATCATCAAGCGGTGTCGTGGAACAGATGTCCCCCAGCGAATTAACAAAGGGCGCTCCCATGATATCCGCAAGCTTGCCGACAGATTCCGTCCCCATGAACACAAGATATTTGCCCGCAGCCTTTAAAGAACCTACCGTTTCACCCGCGAGTGCATTGGTAACACCGACAAGCTGACCGTTCTGCATGACATATCGCTCATTCAGCATACTCTCGCCCGTGGATACAAGATCGCTTATACGCCCGAGCAGTGCAACGTTGCAGAGTGCAAAATTCTCAAACAGTATCACGGATGCCTTGCTCCTTAACGCGGAATAAAGATCCTGTATGAACAGTTTCTCCTCTGCGGATGTCGGATAGAGCGACAGGTCCATCTTATATATCTCATTGCTCGTAAGCACTTTTTTGTCAAACAGTGCATCCGTTATAAGATCAAGCGTATAATGCCGTCCGGTACATGCCGGACCCGATACGAATATGCTGTTTAATGCATCATTATCATCCCTCTCGGATACAAAAGGGCGTTTAAATGCTATTATCAGCTTCTTTATGAATTCATCCTGCCCGAAAACCTTCTCCTTAAGGATATCCGAAACCCCGGCAAAACGTTCAAGCGCTCCCTCTTCCTCAACAATACCGGTATTTGACTCTGTCGCGGAAGACGTCTTGCCTGAAGCAGCAGGCTGTCCGAAAGAGAAATCACTCTTAAGATTCTTATTAAGCTCACTCAGGGTCGCGTTTATATCATCAGCGTTACTTTTTACCGCGCTCTCAATTCGCTCTATATCTAACGAAGCCGCCTCCAGATTCCCCGCAAGTGCGCCCGTGATCCCGGATTTACCGACAGGCTGCGACATATTGCCCATGATAGGCTCAAGCGGCTTTTTCCCCGTGCGCGCCGCCGTGATCTCCGAAAGGTTATCATACAGCGTGCCGCCGTACTTTTTCTGGCGCTTCTTAGCCTCTTCTATATCTTCGACCGTATAATTGGCCTTGTTTGAGCCAAACATTTTGTTCATCTGATCTTCAAAACCGTTCATGATCTTTCCTCTCAGGATCCATGATATTTATTCCGATTAAAAATTATACCAACAAATATGTACTCCTGCAATTCAATTTATCTTCCCGGGAAAGCTGCCTGAAACAAAAAAGCTCCGCCGGATATTATCCGGCAGAGCCCTTATCTCATTGATCTTTGATGACCGATCAGCCTAACTCAGCGAAGTACTTGATAGTACGAACCATCTGAGATGTGTAGCTGTTCTCGTTATCATACCATGAAACAACCTGAACAAGATTGTCAGCGCCAACCATTGTCTGAGTTGCATCAAAGATTGAACCATAGGTAGATCCAACGATATCAGAAGATACGATCTCATCCTCGTTGTATCCGAATGACTCTGATGAAGCAGCCTTCATTGCTGCATTGATCTCTTCCTTTGTAACGCTCTTCTCTACAGTAGCAACAAGGATAGTTGTTGAACCGGTAGGAGTGGGAACACGCTGTGCGGAACCGATGAGCTTACCGTTTAACTCAGGGATAACAAGGCCGATAGCCTTTGCAGCACCCGTTGAGTTGGGAACGATGTTGATAGCGCCTGCACGAGACCTGCGAAGGTCACCCTTCCTCTGAGGTCCGTCAAGGATCATCTGATCGCCTGTATAAGCATGGATAGTGCTCATGATACCTGACTTGATGGTAGCGAGATCATTAAGAGCCTTAGCCATAGGTGCAAGGCAGTTTGTTGTACATGAAGCAGCTGAGATGATCTTGTCATC
>JAFSZZ010000004.1 GCA_017458765.1 Lachnospiraceae bacterium
ACAGTTATAAGAAATATGCCAATGTTTCAAACATTAAGAAATACGCGGAGGAACATTCGCCGTTGGTGGTAGTATAAACAAAATAGGATATGGGGACGGTTCTTTTGTCTTAAGAACCGTTCCTTTTTTATTTGCTCAAAGTCAGCAGCTGTGCTAAACTATCATGTCGTACGGTCATGTTTATGAGCAGAAAACCAAATTGCTCATTTGCTTGCAGGGTATTCATTATGATGCAGACCGTTCGCCGATGAAAAAAGGGCAATACATATCATTTCTGGAGGAACGGAAAGCATGATAAACAAGCTAATAGAGAATATCAAGAATACAAATGCACCTATAGTCGTAGGGCTGGACCCGATGATGAAGTATATCCCGGAACATATAAAGAGGGCTGCATTTAAGGAATTCGGTGAAACGCTTGAAGGCGCCGGGGAGGCAATATGGCAGTACAATAAGGGGATAATCGATGCAATATACGATCTCATCCCGGCAGTCAAGCCGCAGATAGCAATGTATGAACAGTTCGGGCTCCCGGGACTTATTGCGTTTAAGAAAACTATAGATTACTGCAAGGACAGGGATCTTGTTGTGATAGGCGATATCAAACGCGGAGACATCGGATCGACTTCCGAGGCATATGCTGTTGGACATCTTGGAAAAGTAAGTGTCGGCTCACAGTCATATTACGGATTTGATGAGGACTTCGTTACCGTTAATCCTTATCTTGGATCGGACGGGGTGAATCCTTTCATAAATGTGTGCAGGGAGGAGAAGAAGGGTATATTTGTACTCGTTAAGACTTCAAATCCGAGCAGCGGCGAATTCCAGGACCGTAAACTCTCGGATGCGGGAGAGAGGCCTTTATATGAGATAGTAGGGGAGCAGGTTGCAAAATGGGGCGAGACCTGCATGGGTGATAAGTACAGTTATGTCGGGGCTGTGGTAGGAGCGACCTATCCCGAACAGGGCAGGATCCTGCGCGAACTCATGCCAAAGACTTATATCCTTGTACCCGGTTACGGAGCGCAGGGCGGAAAGGGAGCAGACCTTAAGCACTTCTTCAATAAGGATGGGCTCGGTGCCATCATCAATTCATCCCGCGGGATAATCGCGGCATACACCAATGAGAAGTATTCAAGGTTCGGGGAACAGAATTATGCGGATGCTTCCAGGGCGGCAGTTATAGACATGAGAAAGGACATTGCCGAGAACGCTATGTAGGAGACAGGGTAGGAGACAGGGGACGGTTCTCTGTCTCCCGAAGCCAAGGTACAGGGTCGGAGAAAGACGCCGTATAAGGTTAAGATCGGGATAGGGAGACTTGGCGAAGAGAACTGTCATTCTCGTAAGTGATTTGCAGATTTCCCTTGATGGCAGATCATGTCAGATTCCGTTATCCATGAGATAGGATCTTGTGATGAAATCCTCCATCAAGGGTAACGTGATCTTCAAATGCCCGTACTCGTCGCCGGCAATGATCATCTTCTTGATAAGACGATCTCTGTAAGGTGTATATTTGTTATTGCCAATACCTAAAATATCCTTAATCTCCTTGGCGCGTCCGGTCTCAGACGCGGCGACGGCATATAAGAGCTTCCTGTCGTTGCCTGAAAGCTCAGACCATATTTTCTCATAAACATAATCCTCAAGATATTGCCTGTACTCGGGAAGCGCATCGTTATAGTTACCTTTATGTCTGTATGTATAATAGCCGAGTACCTGAAAGGCAAAGGAATATCCTTTGGTAAGAGAAGCCATTTTCAGGGCATTGTCTTCACTGACACCAAGCATGGAACTATAGTTGTCCGCAATCGTTTTAAGATTTAACGGACGAAGCTTTAATTGCGGTGTCCGATATAAAAATGTAAGATTCTTCTCATCCATTAGATTACTGATGTTTTGAAAAAGTCCGGTCATAAGCAGAAATATGGGAAGATCGTCTCTGATCAAAATCTGGAAAATACTGGCAAATTCCTTGACATATTTATTTGAGATTATTTCATCAATACATACAAGCAGCTTCTTTCCCTGTTTTTTGAATTTTTCCAATGCTTCACGAATTAAGATCACGGGCGATACAGAGTCCTGCGCACCATTCAGTTGAATCCCGAAGCCAAGGACGGATAGTCCGCCACCCTGCTTTAAAAGGTTTGCAAAGTGCTTATCTTCATATAGATTCTGTGACAGGGTCAACAAGAGATCCTGAGAGGTACTCAGCTCGATAACTTCCCAATCATTGAGTTCATTAAGTGAGTTTCTGATCTCTGTCATAAGAACCGTCTTACCGCTGCCCCTGACACCGGTAATCATAAATGCCTGATGAGTGGGAGGCTCATTAAGAAATGCCTCTTTTACTTCGTTTATTTCAACCAGTCTGGGTATATTCTGGAAGGGCTGCTTGCCAAAGCTCAGAGTATAGGGATTGTTTTTGCCGGAAAGCACGGAATCTTTTATCACTTTTTATCACC
>JAFSZZ010000026.1 GCA_017458765.1 Lachnospiraceae bacterium
AGATTGGAGATCCTGCTTACAATGACCTGCTCCTCATCCGTGATCTTTTCAAGCTCCGCTATCTTATTACTTACGATGATCGGAGTCTTCTGCTGTGATAATGCAAGCAGCCGCTCGAATTCCTTCTCTTCCGTTTCCAGACAATCAATAAGTTCTTCCATTAAGCTGGCCACTTACATTACCCCCTACATGCCATATGCTGCCATAAGCTTGCTGGCAAAATCATCGGTACCAACATCATATGTACCGCTCTGAACCTTAGCCTTGATGGGACCTGTGATGCTCTCCCTTACATCAGGTGCATTTGCAACAGCCTGTTTAACGGTCTGGATATCCTTGCCTATGCTCGATATCTGTACCTGATCCGTACGGCTTACCGTATTGGTCTTAGCCGGACCGTAAGCCTTCTTGGGTGCATATATCTGTCCGATCTGGTTATATGCCTCGATACGCATACTATCAACTCCTTCTTCCTGTTTCTTGGTAATCCGGTTCTTAATTGATTACACTAATGATATCGACTTTTTTCGGATTTACTTAACCCTTGCTGCCAATTTTTTTATCTCTGTCTTCACAAATACAGTAAAATACAGGGCTCTCGGCATGCTCTCTTACACAGTGCCGTTCACCCTGTACCCTTATTCATCACACATAAGCCGTTATGTTACATAAACTGGAAAACACAGAACCCGGCATAAATGGCAAGCAGGGATATTCCCTGCCATCTCTTGAGTTCTCCGCGGATAAGAGCCGGTATAGTAAGTATCACCATGACAAGCGTCGCAACCGGAAGATCTATCACAAGAGACGCATTCACAGGGTTTCCTCCCATATTTACAGTCTTTCCGGACGGAAGCCCAAAAGGTGACAGTGTAACTGATAACCCGGATACCAGCACCAGATTGAACAGGTTGGCTCCGCATACATTTCCGAGAGACAATGCCCCATGTCCCTTGGCAAGAGATGTTATCGCAGTTACGAGTTCCGGAAGCGAGGTCCCGAGAGCAACAAATGTAAGGGCTATTACGGATTCCGGCACGCCCATCATCTGAGCGATTATTGTACCGTTATCTACCAACAGGTCGGCTCCCACAGCTATAAATGCGGCTCCCACAACAAGTAGTATCGCATCCTTCCATAAGGGCTTTTCCTTTTTCCCGGGATCATCCTTATCCGATCCTTCCTTACCTTCCGATCCGCTGCTGTCCCCGTTTCCTTCCTGTGCGCTGCTGCCGGATCTCATCTCTAAAAGCGCCTGACGTATCAATATGAACATATACACCGCAAATACGCATAACAGGACTATACCGAGCGGACGTTCAAAAGAGCCTCTTATGTATGCTCCCACCGCATATATGACCATTGCCGCAAAAAAGAAGATCACCGGAACCCGAAGTGTCTTCTTATCTACTTTGCCCGGCCTGACCGCTACTGTGATCGCTGCTATGAGCGCCGTATTACATATGATGGACCCGAGCGCATTACCGTATGCGATCTCTCCATGTCCGGAGAGCGCGCTGTTAGCGGATACCATGACTTCGGGAAGCGTGGTGCCTATCGAAACAACGGTAGCTCCTATGAGAAGTTCGGGAACATGAAACCTTTCAGCTATTCCGGTCGCTCCGTCAACAAACCAGTCACCGCCCTTTATGAGCAGAACCAGACCTATTATAAATAAAATCACTGCTTTGATCATAATCTCTGACCTCACCTACATTGACTTGCTTGCAAAAAGGATAGACATAAGTGCCTATCCTTTAAATGCATGATCATTTAATTTATTCTATTAAGCCTTGCCGTCTGAACCAAGAACATTCTTGATCTTATGAGCAACCATATCCTTAACAGCCTGACGGGCGGGCTTTAAGTACTGACGGGGATCGAAATGATCCGGATGCTCTGCAAAGTACTTCCTGATGGTACCTGTCATTGCAAGACGGATATCAGAGTCAATATTGATCTTACATACGGCAAGCTTGGCTGCCTTACGAAGCTGCTCCTCGGGGATACCTACCGCATCGGGCATGTTGCCGCCGTACTGGTTGACCATCTTAACGAATTCCTGAGGAACCGAAGATGATCCGTGAAGAACGATCGGGAATCCGGGAAGACGCTTAATGCACTCCTCAAGTACATCGAAACGAAGCGGAGGCGGAACAAGGATGCCGTCGGCGTTCCTTGTGCACTGTGCAGCCGTGAACTTATAAGCACCGTGTGAAGTTCCTATTGCTATAGCAAGAGAATCACATCCTGTCTTATCAACGAATTCCTCAACCTCTTCCGGTCTTGTGTAAGCTTCCTTACCTGCTTCAACAACAACCTCATCCTCGATACCCGCAAGTGTTCCGAGCTCAGCCTCAACAACAACGCCGTTTGCATGAGCATATTCAACAACCTGCTTGGTAAGAGCGATATTATCCTCGAAAGATTTGCTTGATGCATCGATCATGACTGATGTAAAGCCACCGTCGATACATGACTTACATAATTCAAAAGTATCACCATGATCAAGATGAAGAGCGATAGGTATCTGGGGATTCTCCTCTACAGCTGCCTCAACCAGCTTAACAAGGTAAGTGTGGTTGGCATAAGCACGGGCACCCTTGGAAACCTGAAGGATAACAGGGCTGTTAAGCTCGCCTGCTGCCTCGGTGATACCCTGAACGATCTCCATGTTGTTAACGTTGAAAGCACCAACAGCATAACCGCCGTCATAAGCCTTCTTAAACATCTCGGTAGTAGTAACTAATGACATTTGATTCACCCTTTCTTTGATTTATTATTTGCAGCAGTTCCCTGTTCTGTTCCGGACAGCTGCACATTTGCATAAACTAACTGGATTATATCATTAAAAAAGTAAAGGCACAAGAAAAAGATACCTTCAGTCACTTGGCTTCTCTCGCTATTACCACAAATCTTCCGTTATCTTCATGATATGAACATGTGACCAGGGTTATCAGGCGGTCTTTATATTCTGCCGTGACTTCGGTATCATAGAGGGATTTATCGATGAGTCTGTCCACAGTCCGTTCATAGTCCTCCCTGTCATCGGCATTTATAAAGTCATAAAACCTGAATTCGTCTTCGTCTGTATAATATACTCTGTCATAGAATACGGACATGATCTCGTATTCCTCCGAACCTTCATCCGTGTCAAAATGTATTACGGGATGCAGGTTAAAATACTCCGGATCCGTATACTTCTCAAGATCTCCGAACATACTCCCGTCTCTCATGTTATGTCCGTATATGATGATATTGTCACTGTAAGGATCAATGCTGCATCTTGCATCGATGAACGGGAGTCCTCCGTCGCAGTCGATCCCGTTGATATCTTTATGAAGATATTTCTCAGGCTCGTCCGGTGTATACATTACGGGGTATTCTATTTCCGTTCCGTCTATCTTCAGGTAACCCGCAAAATCGGGATTATCCCTCTTCATTTTAACGTACATGGCACTGATCTCATCTCCACTCGCCATTCTCGTCTCTTCAAGCCTTGCAAGAGCCACTTCAGAGAGCCCGGCTGACAGAACCTGCGTTTCATGCTTTTTATAATATCCGCTGTCAAAGATATCTCCCGTTATGGGCTCGACTTCAGTTACGGAAACATCGGCCCTGTCTTTCACACCGGATGCGAGCCGTACGACAAGTATTATCCCGGCCGTGACGGCTGCGATGATCCCCAGCAAAATAAGCACAAGCCTTAAGAGCTTCTTTTTACTGACCTTTCTTAATTCTCCATTCTCTGTTTTTATGTAGATATCTCTCACATCATCACCCTATCTGTTCCTGTCACCTGTCTTCGGCACGCTGTCAAGTATCCTTGGAACTACCATCTGCGGAACCTGTACGGGTGCAGGCTGAGCCGTATATGCAGGTGCTCTTGAAGACCTGTCCTGTACGGTTACATACTGTATCACAGGAACGTCCCTGTAAACTATCCTTGTCTTGCCGGGATCATCCGGTGTTTTATTGTAAAGGATCGCATACTCGGTAAAATGCGTCGCCGTAAATGATACGTAACCTACTCCTCCTTCTTCTCCCACAGACGAAGGAATGCTCTTATCAAGGCCGTCTCCCTGCTTGCTTACTACCCTGACCGTTCCCTTATGTATGTCCATGGACGGAGGAAGCGGAATTCTTACCGTGCATCTTACAAAATCATTTTTCGGATGCCCGTCGACATCAGTTATAAACATATCATAGAAAAGAGCCTGAGTGTATTTAAGGGTACTGTCACCCCTTATGAGCGCCCTGATCCCTGCTCCGTCGGAATCAAATATGACAAGATACCTGTCACCCGCAAGACATTCTACCATACCCCTTACCATCTCCGGATGGTATGCACCTGTTCTTTCATCGGCAATATAAAGTGTATATTTGCCGGGATCCGGCTTGGGATTTATTACCGTTACGATACATCTGGCTTCGGCTCCGCCGTCAACAGCCTTTGCTATGACCGTAACCTTGCCTTCCTTCTTCCCTGTGATCCTGCCCGACGAATTGACGGATACCGTATCTTCATCCTCGCTTGTCCAGATGATCGTCTTGTCATCCGCGTCTTCAGGTATTATCTTGGCTACGATACTAACCGACTGGCCTATATATATCTCCTCAAACATAGGCATCAGTATTTCAGTCACGTGAGTTATACCCTTCTCAACATTGACAATGCAAAATGCCGTTTTTCCATTTGATGCCTTCGCGCTTATCACGGCCGAACCCACAGCCATTCCCACCACGTTGGCAGAGAGCCCGGCCCCATTGACAACTGCCACCGCAGGATTATTACTGCTCCATATGACCGTTTTGTCGGTGGCATTGTCCGGCGTCAGTTTAGCCGACAGTGCAAATGAATCCCCTAAGTTTATCGTATTTTCCGAAGGTGTTACAGTGATATCTTCAACATCGACCCCGGCCTTTCGTACATGGACCGCACACACTGCCTTATGACCGCCGTCATTGGTCACGACGGTAACGATAGTTGTACCCTCGGATACAGCCGTCACAAGTCCGCTTTGATCCACCGTGGCTACGGAGTAATCCGCACTGTTCCACGATACGCTCTTATCTTCGGCATTTGCCGGAAATACCGTGGCATCGAGCTTCGCGGTCTCCCCTTCCACCATAAATATCTCATCACAGCTTAAGGATACGCTGGTTACGTTTATCCATTCGACCATGACATGACAGGTTTTACTGTAGGTTACATCACCGTTCCTTGCGGTAACGGTTATCCGGGTATCACCGACGCTCAATCCGGTTACGACCGCATCGTTTTCTCCGGTTTGCTCTACCGTGACTATCCCCGGATCATTGACACTTAAGGTGACTAAGTCATGATCGGCATCGGGCGGCACAAGCTCCCAATGCAGTTCGAATGATCTTCCTGTCTTTACGACCTGACTCTCAGGTTTGATCACAAGATCCAGAAGAGGGTTCGTTTTCTTTTTTACATTTACGGTAGCTGTATCTGAAAATCCGCCGTCTTCCGTAGTAACTGTCACCCTCGCCGTACCCGGATTCAACCCGTTTACCGTACGTGTCAATCCGTCACCGCTTAACGATATCACGGACTCATCATCTACAGTCCATGTGACGTTCTTATTGGCCGCATCTGCCGGCGTTATCGTTGCTGTAAGATTCTGTGTCAATGAAGAGGGCTCATCCTGATCCATGTCTATAACGGGCGGTAAGAGGGTTATCCCTTTGACCTTTCTCGGTACTACGGTTATCAGGCAGTCCCTTGTATATATTTTGTCTCCGTCTTTAAGGGTTGCACGGAGAACGGCATTACCGCTTGTTGTCCCTGCCCTTAGCGTGCAGACCGATGTGTCATACGAAATTCCATAAATCCGGGCTGCAGTTCCCCCTTCTATGATCTCCCATTTTACCGTTTTATTTGTAGCATTGGGCGGAGTTATCGTCGCTGTCACCTTTTGGGGCGTTGTATCCCCTGCTTCAAATACAAGGCTGTCCTGATCTATCTCAAATTTGGTAACCTCTGTAGGTGCCTTCACCCTTACCTGACAGGTCGCGACCTTATTGCCATCCTGAGATCTGGCTGTAATGGTGACAGGTGTAGCGGTCACCTCAACACCCGTAACCATCACATAGGCTGTCGAGCCTGTTGTTGTTCCGGGTGATACCGTAACATAATCCGTATTTGAGCTTTCCCATGTAACCTTTTTATTGGTGGCGGGATATGGAGAAGTCGGATATACAGTAACGGTTATTGTCGCATTATTTCCCTTGATCAATTCCAACTGCTCCGGATTTACCTTAATGCTTTCTACCGGTACCGGTATTACTTTTATTTTATATGTTCCGCTTTTTCCGCTATCCTCATTTTTCGCCGTTATCGTAACATTTCCGGGGTTTGTTCCTGTGACCGTTGCATGCGGAACATTGCTTACCGTTCTCGAAGAGAGACTGACTGTCCCTCCATCCGTGGAAGAATATGACCATTTTACCGATCTGTCGTAAGCTTCTTCCGGCTTTACAATGGCTGTCAGATCAACAGACTCACCCACGTATATCGTATTCTTTCCCTGAGCCTGTTTTACCTCAACACTTGTAACGGGGACCTTCTCCATTACTTCTACCTGACAAGTATCCGTAAAACCTCCGTATTGGGTCTTCACTGAAACCGTAAATTTTCCTTTCTGCTTTCCGGTTACCTTACACGTTGATCCGGTTGCTGACAGAGTTGCAGCTGCAGTATTCGGCAGTGTCCACGTCACCTTCTTATATTCGTCCAGCAGATTATCCGGTTCAACAAAAGCAGTGATATATTTGGTCTCTCCTATATACAGTTTTAACGGATCAGGGCTCAGAGTGACTCCTTTGGGCTTCATGAACGTTACATAAACGGTAAAGCTGTCTTTATAACCCCCGTCCACCGTCGTTACGGTTATGGTTACTTTACCCTCCCCGATAAAATTAACCTTTCCGTTCTGTTCCACTGTTGCCACCGAGGTATTGCCACTGCTCCATCTAACACTCTTGTTTGTTGCATTAGTCGGAATTATCGTACAGGTGGCAATAAAGTTGGTTTCCTTGGTTATACCCATGTCAAGAGTACCGTGAGGATGGATCTCCACACCTGTTACGGCAACAGCCGTTTCCGCCGGGATCTCATCTGAACTTAAGCCCTTGGAATTTTTATTCGGATCGTTTACATCATTATCAGACACGATATCATTTTCGGATACGACATCATCACCCGGCTCAACATTGTTTTCGGACACGGCATCATCACCCGGCACGACATTATCATCCGAAACCGTGCCCTCTACCGATACCCTTTCCCTTCCTTCGCGGATCAGTTCCCTGATACGGTCCGGTGTCCCTTCGGGTATGCCTTCCATATCCTGCGGTGCATCATTTTCAGATACCGTCTCTTTACCATGCTTTCCTGCCGGTTTGGGAGTATCCTTCGGTGTGGGAACGATCTTGACAACAGGTGTGGGCGTGGGAGCAACTGCAGGTTTTTGAACCTGATCAGCTGTATGACCTGATCCGCTTCCGGGCAATGGTGCCGGCGTCGGAGCTGTGAAAATCGGTGCAAAAGGGGCAGGTGTCGGGGTAACATTCTGAGAAGTCACAGGAGTCTGTGTATAGCCGGAAAACACATCATGAAAATCAGGTATCTCGGGCACCGGCTCTGCAACCTTTGGAGGTACCGTGAAACGGATAACAGGTCCGCTTACCGAAGTATCATCGTAATAATACCGGTCTGTTCCCGTATTATCTGCTTCGGCACCATATGATACTACACTGAATTGTGATAACAGAAGTGCTGTAATAAGAACAGCCGCAAGTCTGCTTTTTCTTTTCTTACCCACTTTTATTCTCCCCAAACTCATAAAAACCTATGTTGTTCCTATAATAGCACATTTTTTGCCATTTTGTATCCTTTATCGGCAATTCATCTGATTTACATAAGTTTTTTTGATCTTTTTATTCTGCTTTTTCGACCAGTTCTCTCATCGCATCCAATAATTCCTCTATTAGCCGGATAAGACCGTCACCCTCAAAGACCTTACCCTTTGGAAAATTATAGAGAAAATACGGCTTTGCCCCTGTACGCAGCATCATCGCTCCCTTAAAGCTCTGTATAAAGGGGGCTATCCTGACCGGATCGTATTTTGCTTTCTCATGGACGCTGAACTTAAGAGCCCTCGGCTCTTCCTTGATATCAGAAATATATACCTGCTTGGCTTTCATACGCATATGCGCTATATCGAGCAGGTTCACGACCGCGCGCGGCAGTTCGCCGAAACGGTCGGACAGTTCATCCGTCATCTCGTCACGTTCACCTTCACTGTCGATCGCTGCAATCCTCTTATATATATCTATCTTCTGGTTTTCATTCATTATATAACTGTCGGGAATGTAGGCATCGACATTTATATCAACGGATACTTCGTTATCAACAGGTGCCTCTTCTCCCTTCCTGTTCCTTATCGCCTCGTTTAACATCTTGCAGTACAGGTCGTATCCCACAGCTTCCATATGCCCGCTCTGTCTCTCACCCAGAAGGTTGCCCGCTCCCCTTATTTCAAGGTCACGCATTGCGATCTTAAAGCCCGATCCCAGTTCGGTAAAATCACGTATTGCCTGGAGCCTCTTTTCCGCCACCTCCTTAAGCATCTTGTCCTTCCTGTACATGAGAAAAGCATATGCAGTCCTGTTAGACCGACCGACGCGGCCCCTCAACTGATAGAGCTGTGCAAGTCCCATTTTATCCGAGTCGTGGATTATCATCGTATTGACATTCGAGATATCAAGCCCGGTCTCTATTATCGTAGTGGATACAAGCACATCTATCTCACCGTTTATGAAGTCCACCATTATCCGCTCAAGTTCCTGCTCCTTCATCTGCCCGTGCGCGAAAGCGACATTTGCATCGGGGACCAGTTTCTGTATGAAATTGGTCATTTCAACTATAGTATCCACCCTGTTATATACATAGAATACCTGTCCGTCCCTTGCAAGTTCCCTGTTGATCGCTTCCCTCACAAGTTCCTCGTTGTATTCCATCACAAATGTCTGTATGGGCATGCGGTCCTGAGGTGCTTCCTCCAGAACGCTCATGTCCCTGATACCGATAAGGCTCATATGCATGGTCCTCGGGATCGGTGTTGCGGTAAGCGTCAGTACATCGACGCTTTCCTTAAGTTTCTTGATCGTTTCCTTATGACGCACACCGAAGCGCTGCTCCTCATCTATTATAAGAAGCCCCAGATCCTTGTAGTCCACATCCTTGCTGAGCAGCCTGTGGGTGCCTATGACGATGTCGACCATACCCTTTTTCAGATCGCCTATGGTCTTTTTCTGCTGCGCGGGCGTGGAAAACCTTGAGAGCATGTCGACACGCACGGGATAATCCTTCATTCTCTGTACGAAGGTATTGTAGTGCTGTTGTGCGAGTATCGTTGTCGGTACAAGATATGCTACCTGCTTATTATCCTGGACTGCCTTGAAAGCAGCACGCAGGGCGATCTCGGTCTTGCCGTAACCCACATCCCCGCAGATAAGACGGTCCATTATCCTGCTCGACTCCATGTCCTTCTTGGTGGCCTCAATTGCGGCAAGCTGATCCTCGGTCTCTTCAAACGGAAACCTCTCCTCGAACTCCGTCTGCCATACCGTATCCTTGCCATATACATAGCCATCCTTCATCTGCCTTGCTGCATAGAGTTCCACGAGATCGGTCGCTATCTCATCTATCGCAGTCTTTACTTTACTCCTGGTCTTGTTCCACTCGCTTCCGCCGAGTTTGTTGAGTTTCGGTGCTTTGGCCCCCGCAGATCCGTATTTCTGTATAGAATCGAGATTGGTCGCAGGGATGAACAGGTTTCCTCCGTCCCTGTATTCGATCTTCATGTAATCCTTTGTAACATGATCGACCGTCACCTGCTCGATGCCCCTGTAGATACCGAGTCCGTGACTCTCATGTACCACATAGTCTCCGACGTTTAATTCGGAATAATCCTGTATCCTGCTGCCGCCCTCATACCTTTTGAACTTCTTCTTTTTTTTCTGGGCAGTGAAAATATCACTCTCGGATATGACTGCAAATTTGATAAGAGGATATTCAAAACCCCGACGGATCCGCCCGTAGGTTATCATGACCTCTCCGGGCTGTATCTCCCTGTCGTAATCCTCAGTGTAATATGCAGTTATCCTGTTGACCGCACCATTTTTCCTGCCATCCGGATTGCCGCCGGCCTGCACATCATCCCCTGTGCTGTATCCTCCTGCCTCGTACTCATTAAGATCCTCCGCTATCCTCTTTGCCCTAGTCCTTGATGCGGATAAGAGCAGCACCCTGTAACCGTTCTTCTTAAACCGCATAAGATCCTTTTTAAGCGCTTCAAACGAATTATTGTAGGAATTCATGGATTTTGCCGTTATGGAAAATCTTTCCTGCGGCTTATATACGTTCTTGTTCACCGGAAGTGCCGACAATGCCGCACAACTGAAGGTCTCCGCCTTCGCCATTATCTGCTCACGTGAAAAAAGTATGTCGGTCTGCCCGGGAAGGATATAGCCCTTGGTGAGCCTTACTTCCATCGACTCGCGGAACTCTTCTTCCGTCACCTCACCTTTTTCCTTAAGGCGGGCGGGTTCATCCAGTATAAGGAGCGTTTCCTTCGGATCGAAATAGTCAAGGAAGGATACTTCTTCATCGTAAAAATAGTTTACATAACTTTCAAGATTCAGGCTTCCGATGCCTAAGTATTTTGCCTGCTCGGCTATCTCATCCGCCTGCACGCGCACCCGGTGGGCTTCTTCCGTCTTAAACTCACCCCGCAGCTTCTTCTCATATTTTTCCGCATCCTTAAGAAGCCTTGCGATACCTTCATCCTTCTCTTCTTCGGTAAGGATGATCTCGGATGCGGGAAATATCATGATGCTTCCAAGTTTCTCGATGGAGCGCTGGCTCATGATATCGAAACTTCTGATGGAATCCACTTCATCGCCCCAAAGTTCGATACGGACCGGGTTCTCTTCCGTAAGCGGAAAAATGTCTATTATGCCGCCGCGCACCGAGAACTGGCCGCTCTCCTCGACCTGATAACTGCGGTTATAGCCAAGGGTAACAAGCTGCTTCTGAAGGCTGCCGAGATCTATGGTGTCCGACACGCTTATATCGAGCATATGATCCTCAAGAGTATCTATGGGGACTATATGTTCCATAAGAGCATCAAAAGTTGTTACTATCGTCGCGGGTTCACCCTCTATAACGGGTTTTAGACATGACATCCTCTGACGTGTGAGGAGATTTCCGTGGACATCGGCCTGATAGAAGATAAGGTCCCTTGCTCCGTATATCTCCACGTTCTTATCGTAGAATGCGTAATCCTCGCATATCTCCTTGGCACGCTGTTCGTTATAGGTCACTATGATCTTATGCTTATAACCTTCGGACAGTCCGTACACTATATGGAGCTTCTGTGAATCCACGCAGCCGTTTAGTTCGATCATGCCGCGCTTCTTCTTAAGCCTTGTTTTTGCCTCTTCATAATCCGCCAGTTCGTTAAGCGGAGTGAGTAATGTGTTCATCCCTTTTCCCTGTTCATCAGTTATTATGCGTTATCCGCTCCCGGATCCGACTTGCCGGCTTTGCGGTTAAATTCGGTCATCGCAGCATCCACATTGCCTGCGATCATCATCTCCACTGCATTTGAAGCCTTTATCATTCCCGAATACACGGCCTCCTTCTCATCCTGAGAAAAATGGCTCAGCACGAAATCCGCAAGATCGTATCCCTTCGGCTTCTCACCAACACCAACCCTTACACGCATGAATTCATCCGTTCCGAGATGGTTTATGATGCTCTTCATACCGTTATGACCGCCCGCGCTGCCCTTCTTCCTTATGCGGATATTTCCGGGTTCAAGGTAGATATCATCATATACGACTATGAGCTCGCTCTTTACATCTATCTTAAAATAATCAACAAGCGGGCGTATGCTCTCACCACTTAAGTTCATAAAGGTCTGGGGCTTTACAAGGATGACCTTCTGACCTGCGATCATCCCCTTGCCGATGAGCGCACGCAGCTTAAGTGTCTCGACGCTTATATCATTCTTATCCCCGAGTATGTCTATGGTATCGAAGCCAACGTTATGCCTCGTGTGCATATACTCAGGCTTCGGATTTCCAAGTCCCGCTATTATATACATTTTCTTCTTCTCTTTTCCATATACTGCCCCCGACCTTCAGGTCGAGGGAGCCCGTCGGCTTTGAGACATCAAGAGAATCCGCAAGGATTCTTACTATATACTGCCCCCGACCTTCAGGTTTTCTTTATTATACCATTTAGAAGGGACAGCCGAAAGCATAAAACACAGCCCTCTGATATATCATATATCAAAGGGCTGTGATCATGATTGCTGTTATGTCTCAAATTCAAGCTATTCTTCAGCCTTCTCGTATGCCTCAAGTATCGCCGTCTGTATCTTATCACGTGCCTCCGATGTGATAGGATGTGCGATATCCCTGTAGTCTCCCTCTGCTGTCTTACGCGAAGGCATTGCTATAAACAATCCTCTGTCACCCTGTATCACCTTGATGTCGTGAACTACAAACACATCGTCAATAGTTATTGATGCCACACCACGAAGCTTGCCGTCCTGATCGATCTTCCTGATCCTCACATCTGTAATACTCATTTTTTGTTACATTCTCCTTTTCTCTCCTTATTTTTTAGAAGACATACCTCTCATTCTTCTCAAGGACGATCTTGATCTCATCTTCCCCCTTATAGTACGAGTTCGCCCTGATAGTATCCCTGCTCTCAACAATACAGTTCTCAATATATGTGTTGTCACCTATGTACACATCGTTGAGTATTATCGAATTCTTGATCACGCAGTTATTCCCTACGAATACCTTCTTAAAGATCACGGAATCCTCAACCGTACCGTTTATGATAGAGCCACTGGCAACAAGACTGTTTTTGACGCTGGTGCCGACATTGTATTTTGCCGGCGGCAGATCGTCGATCTTGCTGTACACATCCGGATACGTTCTGAAGAAATAATTGCGTACTTCAGGCTTCAGGAAATCCATATTGGTCCTGTAGTAATCCTCAACCGAAGCGATATTGCTCCAATATGTATCCAGCTTGTAGCCGTAGATCCGCTTGATGTTCTTATAGCGGATAAGGATATCCCTTACAAAATCAAACCTGTCCTCCTCTGCGCACTTCTCGATAAGTTCGATCAGCTGCCTTCTTCTTATGACATAGATACCACAGGATATCGTGTTCGACCTTGCCACCATAGGCTTCTCTTCGAACTCTTCCACGCGGCTGTCCTTGTCAAGACGGAGGATGCCGTATCTCTCTGAGTCGTCCTCAAGGTCGACGTTCTTGCATACGACCGTGATATCAGCCTTCTTCTCGATGTGATATTCAAGCAGCTTATTGTAATCCATCTTGTAGATACCGTCGCCGCTTGCGATAACAACGTAAGGCTCATGAGAGTTCTTAAGGAATGACAGATTCTGATATATGGCATCTGCCGTGCCCCTGAACCAGAAATTATTCTCAACCGTTACTGTAGGCGTAAACACGAACAGACCGCCCTGTTTACGTCCAAAATCCCACCACTTCGATGAACTTAAGTGTTCGTTAAGGCTCCTTGCGTTATACTGCGTGAGCACGCCCACCTTAGCGATATGGGAATTGCTCATGTTGCTCAATGCAAAATCTATGGCTCTGTAGCTTCCGGCAACGGGCATAGCTGCGATCGCTCTTTTCTGCGACAGCTCCTTCATGCGGAAACTGTTACCACCTGCTAAAATAAGTCCTATCGCTCTCAAAATTAATCACCCGCCTTTACAAAAGTCTTGCCGCTGTCAAGCCTGCCATTTACATAATCCGAAACTTCTGTAATCCCGGAAACCATGCTGTTCTTACCTATGGTTATGCCGTCCGGTATCACCGACCATTCACCGATAGTAACAAGTCCGTGCGAGTATATAGTAGGATCCGTTTCATTTTCCTTCTCCTCGCCGTCTCCGAGTACGACCTTGCTTCCGAGCTTTGCATTCTCGGCAATTATCGCCTTGTTTATCCTGCAGTCGTCGCCGATCTCCGCCTCGTTCATTATGATCGAGTCATGGACTTCAGTGTCCTTGCCTATCGTGACTCCGCAGCCTATAACGGAATTGAACACCTTGCCGTAGATGTTGCTGCCTTCACCGATTATACTCTTCTCGATCACACTGTCCTTGCTGATATACTGCGGCGGAAGTGTATCCGATTTTGTATATATCTTCCAGTATTCCTCGTAGAGATTGAACTCGGGAATGATATCGATAAGCTCCATGTTGGCTTCCCAGAAGGAATTGAGCGTTCCGACATCCTTCCAGTATCCGTTGAACTCATATGCGTATTCCGGCATGCCCTTCTTATGGCAGTACGGAATGATATGCTTACCGAAGTCAAGCGACGGCTGGTCGGCCATTGCTATGAGCGACTCCTTAAGCGTCTTCCAGTTAAATATATAGATACCCATCGAAGCCAGGTTACTCCTCGGGTTCTCCGGCTTCTCCTCGAAGTCGACTATCTTCTTATTCTCATCGGCTATGATGATACCGAACCTCTTGGCTTCCTCCATTGGCACGGGCATAACCGCGATCGTAACCTCAGCCTTGTTGGCCTTATGGAAGTCCAGCATCACTTCATAGTCCATCTTATAGATATGGTCACCCGACAGGATCAGCACATAGTCGGGATTGAACATCTCCATATAGTCTATATTTTGATAGATAGCGTTAGCCGTACCGGTGTACCACTCGGTATTTCCCACCTGCTCGTAGGGAGGCAGGACAGTTACTCCACCCTGGTTCCTGTCAAGATCCCACGGGATGCCGATACCGATATGCGTATTTAACCGAAGCGGCTGATACTGAGTAAGAACACCCACTGTGTCTACACCGGAATTAATACAGTTACTCAAGGGAAAATCAATGATCCGGTATTTACCGCCGAAGGATACGGCCGGCTTGGCTACCTTGGATGTGAGGATTCCCAGTCTGCTTCCCTGCCCTCCGGCAAGAAGCATGGCAATCATTTCTTTCTTAATCACGCTATCACCTCTTGTCTTATGTTTTATTTGCAACAGTCACCCAAGCCTGTAAATCGTTAATTAATTCACATACTTTGGGGAAAATGTTACATATCTTTAGATTTGTTATGTAATAGTATACCACAATGATGTAAAATTGTGAATAAAAATTGTGCAAAACCAATTAAATTTTGCACAATTTTACCAAATATCTTAAACATTACTGAACAAATCAGCCTGTAACAAGCCTGATTGCACCCTTATCTTCCATATGCAGTTCATATTTTACATCCGCGATCTTTACATCGGACTTAACTGATATCTCATTCCCGCACCTTACTGCGGTTATACTGTTCACCTTCCTGCCGTCCGTGTTCACGATGTCGGCAGTGGCGGTGTGACCGTCTTCGAGCTCATAGATATGGACGGTGATATTATCGGTGTAATCATAATCCGGACGGTTGTCTGTGTTGCCGCGGATAAGGATCGTATCCGGTCCGACATACAAAGGCATCGAGAAATAATCATAAGTATCGCTGTAGTAACGTCCGCCTTCACGCTTCTCACCGGTCAGAAGGTGGGTCCATTTCCCTTCGGGCAGATAGTAGGATACAGTTCCCTTATCATTAAATATCGGCGCAACAAGGAGTGCATCTCCGAGCATATACTGCATATCAAGATATGCGCACGCCGGATCGTCCATATATTCAAATACCATCGGACGCATTACCGGAACACCGGTCTCATGCGCTTCCACTGCCTTTGCGTAGATATAGGGCATCATCGTGCACTTAAGCTTGGTGAAGAACCTTACGACATCATTGCTCTCTTCATCGAACAGCCACGGCACACGATAGCTCGTCGAGCCGTGCAGTCTTGAATGCGTTGACATGAGGCCGAATGCAACCCATCTCTTATACAGATCCGGTGAAGCCGTATATTCGAATCCGGAAATGTCATGACTCCAGAACGAGAATCCGGACATAGCAAACGACAGGCCCCCGCGAAGGGTTTCCGCCATTGACGGATAGCTTGCCGAACAGTCACCGCCCCAGTGTACCGGGAACTGCTGACAGCCTGCCGTTGCGGAACGCGCGAACAGTACCGCCTCGTTTTCACCCTTGACTTCCTTCAGCAGCCCAAACACAGCTTTATTGTACAGATAGGTATAGAAGTTATGCATCGATCTCGGATCTGCTCCGTTATGATACTTAACGTCTACCGGTATCCTCTCGCCGAAATCGGTCTTGAAGCAGTCAACCCCCATATCCAGTATGCTCCTTAACTTATCGGTAAACCACTTCACCGCAGCGGGATTGGTAAAGTCGATCACTGCCATTCCGCACTGCCACTCATCCACCTGCTTTACACCCTTGCCGTCAGCTCGCATAAGGAAATATCCGTTCTTAACTCCTTCCCTGAAGAAGTCATTTCCCTGTGCAACATAAGGATTGATCCAGCAGCAGATCTTAAGCCCCCTGTCATGATAGCGCTTAAGCATTCCCTTAACATCCGGGAACACCCTCTCATCCCAGTCAAGATCGCACCAGTGGAATTCTTTCATCCAGAAGCAGTCAAAATGGAATACCGATAATGGTATATCGCGGTCGCTCATACCCTGTATGAACGAGCTCGTTGTTTCTTCGTTATAATTCGTGGTAAAGGACGTGGACAGCCACAGACCGAATGACCACGCGGGAGGCAGGGCCGGCTTGCCGGTCAGCGTCGTATATCCCTTCATGATATCCTTTGCATCGGGGCCGTAGATGAAGTAGTATCTTAATTCCTCACCCGGTACCGAAAAGCCCACACACTCAACCTTCTCGCTGCCCACTTCAAAGGATACGTCATCCGTATTGTCGACAAATACGGCATATCCCTTATTTGTCATATAGAAAGGTATCGACTTGTATGCTATCTGGGACGCGGTCCCTCCGTCCTCGTTCCATGTTTCAATGTTCTGCCCGTTCTTGACAAAAGGCGTGAACCTCTCGCCGAAACCGTAAACACATTCTCCGGGCTGCAGGGACAGTTCGTTCATCATATAATTCTTGCCCTGCTGCCTCATATAATTATCCTGCGGGAGCATGGTGGATATTTCCCGGTCCATGAAGATATATGACAGGTTCCTGAAACCGCATTTTGTTATTACTGCACCCTTATTTGTAACAAAGCTGTATGAAAAATCCTTCCTGTCCACAACGACCGAAATATCGCCCGTCGTCATAACAGCCTCATCATCGCTTATCTTAACGCTGTATTCCTGCGGCTCTGTATTAAGCGGGAACCTGGCCTCACCGGATTCGTACGCCTCAAAATGCCAGGCCCTTACACTTATGATATTTTTTCCCGCTGTAGTAAAATCGATCGTGATAACAGGCAGATTAAGCGTGTCACCCCTGCCGTTTATCTTCCTCGTGGGTGCGACCACCCTCATACCGTTCGGTATCTCTTCCACAAAATATGCATCCGAAGCATAATGGATGCGAGCCCTCTCACTTGTAAGCCAAAAACCCTCCGTATACTTCATATTCTTCTCCTTTCTACACTCATCCTTTTTGACAATTCAGAACAAGCTCTCGTCCCCTCTGTTCTGAATTGTTACTCATAATATTGTCCGAACAGATCCCACACGAAATCCTCGGCATAATTTACCTGCCATGCGGCCACACCCGCAAGGTTGTTCTCCTTCATGACCATGAGCTTCTCTTCCAGGGAATCCTTATCCTCTATCCATATCTCGTAAGTCTTGCCGCCCTTCTCCCATGTCGCGTAATTCTGCGAAGTCTCTTCATCCCATTCGATCTTTCCGTTTGCCTTGGCGGTCGCGATACCGTCGGACATCTTAAGAGTCTGCACCTCCAGGGTATACGGCGGTATATCTTCCTCGGCTACGGTATATTCGGTCCCGTCTTCATTAAAGCCTGTCTTCTCGTTCTCTATCTCTTCCTCTGTCTTGGGTGTTTCGATCCATAATCTCGTATACAGCGGCACCGCATTTATGACCTTATCGGATGGAACCTGCGCTACGGTGTTCTCAATACCCGATCTTACATATCCGATCGAAGCGACCGAGCCTGCCCATGCCCCGCCCGCATAATGTTCATCATATCCCATGATTATAACGTAATCGGCGTAGACTCCCTGCTCGTAACGGTTGTAATGATCGTTAAAGCCCATCGGCACATAATTGTCAACCGAAAGGATCAGCCCGTCCTTGCGGCACTCCATCGACAGTTCACGAATGAACTGTGCAAAATGAGGACCGGATTCGGTAGGTATCGTCTCAACATCGATATTGATACCGTCAAGACCGTACTCATGCGCATACCCTATAAGCTGCGAAATGACAGCGGCTCGCTTGCTTGCTTTTGAAAATACTTCAAACGAACTAACCTCCAGGTGCTGAAGGTTGTCAAAAAGTCCCCAGACCTGAACACCTGCGGCATGACAGGCGTCAACATAGGCCTTGCTCCCGATGGAATCCACATGTCCCTCATCATCCGTTATCGTGAACCATGTGGGCGAGATCACGTTTATCCCCTTTGCTCTCGAAAGGATCCCTGCGATATCATCCGCTCCCGAAGTCCCGACCACATTATGCCAGACAAGGACAACCGGTTTGCCCAGTGAATTCGACGGTATCGATAGTTCCTCCACCTCTTCCGCCGGTTCCACCGCTTCTTCATAAGTATCCCCAAGGAACTTATTCTCGATATAGCCTATCCTGAGATCGTCTGTCCTTACTGTTGACCATTCCTCACCCTTCTGAAGCAGAATAACACTATCGCCTTCATCAAGCTCCTTAAGGATGGGACTCTTCTTATCCTGATCGAGCCTTACCGCCTGCTCCTTGATCATTTTCGCCATCGTATGACTGTCCGCTTCCTCATTGTAGGTCATCCTGTATGGCTCGCCGTTTCCGCCGAACAGTTCATAAGAAAGCTTCTTGTACAGTTTAAGATAATCAAGCGCCATATAAACGTCTTCGCCCACTACAACATACGGCTTATAATCCACAGCCGTTTCACTTCCCTTATATGTGATCGTTGACGCATTTACGGATGCGCGGTCTATCGTGTCGGCCCTTGTATAGAGATAAGAATCCGATTCCACGTCATAGTAGAACCTGTCATGAAATTCTTCATTGACCGACTCTAAAGTCACATAGGGCCTGCCGTCAATTATCGGCATGGTCTCCTCCGTGATCTCGCCTCCTCTTACAATGACCGCATGCGTATCATCACTCCCTGCATAGTATGAATCAAGATCTGCTTTCTCCGATGAATACTTAAGGCTGTCAAGAGCTCCCGAGAAAAATGCCACCGCAGCCACGATCAATATCAGCACGATCGCTATTATCGGCGGAAGTATGGCGTGGAGCATCTCCTTCTTCTTCTGTTTTTTGGAAACCTTGCGCCTCTTCATGGTACTGTTTGCGGTACCGCTCCTGTACTGTCTGTTTACAGGTTCGTATATATCATCCGCCGGTCTCCTCTTTTTCTTCCTGGGTCTTGGAACCTGCGGATCGTTCAGATCAAAATCATCGTAATTCAAAATATCCCCTCCCGGATTTCATTAACGCATAGTTGATTTATTATATCACATAATCCGGAAAAAACGCAAAATATCCTCCCGGCACATACCGGGAGGATATTCATCTCATACATTATGTAATTAACATCATCTGTTCATTCCTTATGATCTATAAAGCCTCATGGAATGTTCTTGAGATAACGTCAGCCTGCTGCTCGGGAGTCAACTTGATGAAGTTAACTGCATAACCCGAAACACGGATCGTAAGCTGAGGGTGATTCTCGGGATGCTTCTGTGCATCGAGAAGAGTTTCCCTGTTAAGTATGTTAACATTTAAATGATGTCCGCCCTTTGTAGCATAACCGTCAAGTAATGATACAAGGTTATCGATCTGCTGCTGATTAGCTTCTGCTGCCATAATATTTTTCCTCCTATTTACTTATTTTCAGATACAAGATTGCTCCGTGTTTCACACTCCCGCAATCTTACAATCATTCGCAAATCGCGCATTTACTTCGTAAATGGCTAATTGCTCATGCTTGTTAAGTCCTCAAGGTCTTCCGGTTCATCATGCAAACATGGAACCGTCAGACTTTGAGTCCTTTTATCTATGCATAATCATCTAACCCCTGATGGAGTGTCGGAACACTGCATGCAAGAGGTGTTCTGGAACAGTCGGTGCATCCCATGGTCTCAATGTTTACGGCCTCTTCGACCTTATCATCGGTATCGACATTGATGTGTCCGACACCCTTGTTGACCGAACCGTCCAAGAATGCTACCAGATCATCTATGTTTTTGTTTTCATCCATGGTGTGTACCTCCTATTGTCCGGATTTTATTACTTATTAAGATCAAGCTCGATATCGCCTGCGAATACCTTATCTTCCTTACCGAGAGCTCCGGGGATGATTGTGAAGGTATTTGAGATACCATCCTGTGCATCCTTGAAAGGAAGCTTTGATACTGATGC
>JAFSZZ010000027.1 GCA_017458765.1 Lachnospiraceae bacterium
AAAGGATCCGGTAGTCTGTGTTCTCGGAGGCGAGGAGACGATAGAAAAAGAAGCGTCACTGTTTGATAAAGTTGAAACCTTATTATAAACAGGGCAGAACAGTTAATGAAAGGGAGGGAAAATATGAAAAAGAACAGGATAATGATCTTAGGGCTGGTGTTTTCAATAATGCTTGCGGGCTGCGGAGGGAGCAGCAGCAAAGAGTCGGCTGCGCCTATGGCGGAGGGCGCGTATTACGATAATGACGCGGTGGCATATGCCGATGAAGCGGACTACGATGATGCGTCTTATAAGAGTTATGATTACGAAGAACCCGAGATGGTGGCAGAAGAAGCTTCAGAGTACAGGAATGATAACGGTGATGCAGGCGAAGCGCAGGTGGACGAATCGGCGATCGAAGACAGCGCCAATCAGAAATCGAAAAGAATGCTCATAAAGACAGTTTATATGAATGTTGAATCAGAGGATGTCGATGCGATGATGAAGCAGGTGGAGAGGCGCGTCGATGCACTCGGAGGATATATCGAGAGCATGAATGTCGATAATACCAAGTATTCGAATTCGGAGAGAAAGACAGCCAATATAACGGCAAGGGTTCCGGTTGAAAAACTGGATCAGTTCTGCGATGAAGTCGAGGGGCAGTCAAATGTGCTGAGTAAGAGTTCAAATGCGGAAGATGTGACACTCAAGTATGTAGATATGCAGTCGAGGATGGACAGTCTGCAGATCGAATATGACAGGATAAGTGAACTGTTAAAGCAGGCTGATGAGTTGGAAAATATCATCGAACTGGAGAAAAGACTTACCGACATAAGATATGAGATGCAGTCGTACGGTTCACAGCTTAAAGCAATGAAGAACCAGGCCACATACAGCACGATCAATCTCAGCATTACACAGGTCATCGAATATACACCTGTAGTGGTAGAGGAGCAGACAAGGCTTGAACGGTTAAGAGACGGCTTTATCACAAACTGCAAGAAGGTCGGGAACGGCATAGTTGATTTCTTCGTCGGACTTGTGATCGCACTTCCCGTACTTCTGGTTTGGGCCGTGGTCATATTCATAATAGTACTGATAATCAAGGCTATTGTAAGAAAATGTAAAGACCGTCCGAAGAAGGAGAGAAGGCCCGCAAACAGAAACACGAAAGGCAGACCTCAACCGGCGAACGATCAGACGGTAATTGCGGGTACTTTGGATAAAACCGAAGATACATCTGTAAATACGGAAGCGCCAAATGGAGATAAGTAAGGATTATAAGGCGGGTTATGCCGCGATAATAGGCCGCCCCAATGTGGGCAAATCAACGCTCATGAACTGCCTTATAGGACAGAAGATAGCGATAACCAGCAATAAACCTCAGACGACAAGGAACAGGATACAGACCGTATATACAAGCGATGAAGGACAGATAGTATTCTTAGATACGCCGGGTATCCACAAAGCCAGGAACCGGCTCGGAGAATACATGATAAAAACTGTGAACTTCGTGCTTAAGGACGTTGATGTTGTATTGTGGCTGGTTGAAGCATCAGAGTATATAGGACCGTCCGACAGGCAGATAGCAGAGAAGCTAAGAGAAATTGATCTGCCCGTCATTCTTGTGATAAACAAGATCGATACTGTAAAGCGTGACGACCTGTTTAAGATAATAGATGTATACAGAGGTCTTTGCGATTTTGCCGAAGTGGTTCCGGTGAGTGCACTTAAGGCAGATAATGTTGATACGCTCACAGAGCAGATATTCAAATATCTTCCTTACGGTATGCCGTTCTTTGATGAGGATACGGTAACAGACCAGCCGGAGCGTCAGATAACGGCGGAGCTTATCCGAGAGAAGGCATTAAGATGTCTTGATGAGGAAGTACCTCACGGGATCGCGGTAACTATCGAAAGGATGAAGGAAGAAAAGGACATAGTCCATATCGATGCGACCGTCATCTGCGAGAGGGAATCGCATAAGGGCATAATCATAGGTAAGCAGGGACAGATGCTCAAAAAGATAGGTCAGGCCGCGCGGTATGAGATCGAGAGGATGCTTGATAAAAAGGTCAATCTGAAACTCTGGGTCAAGGTCAGAAAGGACTGGCGTGATTCGGATATTTTGCTTAAGAACTTCGGTTATGACGGGAAGGAATTTTTAGAATAAACCTGATGCGTGAATATGTTTTGGCGACGGGAATGGTCTTGGAGGCCACTCCCGTCAACGATTATGACAGAAGAACAGTTATACTCACGAAGGAATTCGGGAAGATCACAGCATTCTGCAGGGGAGCCAGACGTCCGAACAATAAGATGCTCGCGGTAACCAATCCGTTTTCCTTCGGAACCTTTAAACTGTATGAGGGAAAAAACGCATATAATCTTATAGATGCCGATATCAGTTTCTATTTTGAAGAATTAAGAAATGATTTCGAAGGTGCCTATCTTGGTATGTATTTTCTGGAATATGCGTCATATTATACGAGAGAGAACAATGACGATAAGGAAATGTTAAGGCTTCTGTTCCAGTCGGTAAGGGCGATAACCAATCCGGATATCGACAACAGGCTTATCAGAGCCGTGTATGAGATAAAAGCCGTGGCTGTAAACGGTGAATTTCCAGGCATTCCAAAAGATCATGAATTGCTTCCGGGAACGATAAAGGCGGTATCTTACATTGTTGGATCTTCCATAGAGAAGCTGTATGCCTTTACCGTAAGTGACAAGGTAAGGGATGAACTCTTAAGTCTTGGCGATCTGTACAGGAGACGGTTTACCGACAGGGATTTCAAGACTCTTGAAACACTGGAAATTCTATGTTGAAAATATACAGACGGTTGGTTATAATGTTTCATGATGTTTAAAGACGGTAAGGATGAGGGCGGAAGTGTTCGGTGTGATAAATGTGAAAACAGACACATTCAGGTCTTATATTTTGCTGATCGCAGCCTTTTTGGGGCTGCTCTTGTGTGCAGGCTGTGCCAGATCCGATGAAGATCTCAATGAGACAACGGTCATAATTGACAATAAGGGCGGTATCACCCACAGGATAGTAGAGAGTTTTGATAAGGATTATTACAGTGAGGATGAGCTCAGGGATGATATCAACCGGGAACTTGAGGAGTACCGCAGAGGGAAGGATGAAAAATCCGCAAAGCTCAATTCCCTTGAGATCAGGGAAGGTATCGCGACCGCCGAGATAAAGTTTGCCGGATATGAGGATTATGCAGCATTTAACGATGTGGATTTTTTCTACGGTACGATAAATGAAGCCATGTCAAAGGATTATCCTACGGATGTGACGCTCAAAGGCCGCGGTGATGGTGAAGAAACGATAGGGAAGTACGAATTCGAATCCATGGGTGACAGTATGCTGGTAGTTGTAAGCGAACCGGTTGTGGTGGAGCTTCCGAAGAAGATCGCATATACAACTGCAAATATGGATATATTGGATGATGACAGGGCGCGGATGGCTTCGGATTCGGTAGGACTTGGCTATATAGTGCTTAAATGATCATCATTGATTCTCAAAATGAAAGGATAAAGGTTATGGAAAAAACACTTGATAAGATAGTTGCACTTGCAAAATCACGCGGCTTCGTGTATCCCGGTAGTGAGATATATGGAGGACTGGCAAATACATGGGATTACGGAAATCTCGGTGTGGAACTGAAAAATAATGTGAAAAAAGCATGGTGGCAGAAATTCATTCAGGAGAATCCTTATAATGTGGGTGTGGACTGTGCGATACTTATGAACCCTCAGACATGGGTGGCGTCAGGACATCTTGGAAGTTTTTCGGATCCGCTTATGGACTGCAAGGAATGCCGGGAGCGTTTCCGCGCCGACCAGCTTATCGAGAATTACTGTGAGGATAAAGGGATAGCACTCGATTCAAGCGTTGACGGGTGGAGCAATGAAAAGATGAAGCAGTTCATCGATGAGAACAATATACCGTGCCCGTCCTGCGGCAAGCATAATTTTACGGATATAAGACAGTTCAATCTTATGTTCAAAACTTTCCAGGGAGTTACGGAAGATGCCAAGAACACGGTTTATCTTCGCCCGGAGACCGCCCAGGGTATTTTCGTTAATTTCAAGAATGTACAGAGAACCTCGCGCAAGAAAGTTCCTTTCGGCATCGGACAGATAGGAAAGAGTTTCCGTAATGAGATAACTCCCGGGAACTTTACATTCAGGACAAGAGAGTTTGAACAGATGGAACTTGAGTTTTTCTGTAAGCCCGGGACTCAGACGGAATGGTTTGAATACTGGAGGAGTTTCTGCTATAAGTGGCTGCTTGATCTGGGATTAAAAGAGGAGCATTTAAGGCTTCGCGATCATGACCCGGAGGAATTATCGTTCTACAGCGATCATACGACGGATATAGAATATGCCTTCCCGTTCACGGACTGGGGTGAACTTTGGGGCATCGCATCAAGGACGGATTATGACCTTACACAGCATCAGAACACATCGGGCGAACCCATGGAATACTTTGATGATGAACTTAATGAAAAGTATATCCCGTATGTGGTTGAGCCTTCACTCGGCGCTGACAGGGTTGTGCTCGCCTTCCTGTGTGAAGCATATGATGAAGAGGTGCTTGATGAGGAGAAAAATGATGTCAGGACAGTCCTTCATTTCCATCCTGCCATCGCACCCGTAAAGATAGGAGTACTCCCACTGTCAAAGAAACTTAACGAAGGTGCCGAGAAGATATTTGCTCAGCTTTCCAAGAAGTATAACTGTGAGTTTGACGACAGAGGAAACATAGGTAAGCGATATCGCAGGCAGGATGAGATCGGAACTCCGTTCTGCGTGACTTATGATTTTGATTCCGAGAATGACGGAGCGGTTACGGTAAGAGACAGGGATTCGATGGAACAGGAGCGTGTGAAGATAGAAGATCTTGCCGGATATTTTGAGGATAAATTCACATTCTGAAGAACCTAATGAATGATATACCCATGCATTTGGTCTTAAGACTCATGCATGGGTATTTTTTTCCCCATTTCGTGGAATGTTTTGTATAAATGTTACAAATAATGCTATTCTTCGAAAACATTTTCTGATATAATTACATTTGAAAGCATTGGTGATGCTTTTATCATTTGTTACGATGAGGTTGCGGCCCATGTTATACAGGATCAGAAAGGGATTATGCATTTTGGCTGCAGCAGGGATGCTTTTAACAGGCATCCTTGTTTCTGTAACAAATGTTTTCGGAGCAACGGAAGACGGTGTTAAGACCGTTACCGTTGCTTATTTTTATGACCGCAGTTATTTCGGAGAGAAATATGATACACCAGATAAGGAAGGATTCGGATACAACTATTTGCAGGCGATAGCAAATTATTCCGGCTGGGAATACAAATATGCCTACGGGGATTACAATTCTCTGCTTCAACAGTTCATGTTGGGCAAGATAGATGTTATGCCCGGCATGCCTCGTGATTTCAGTGCACATGCCTATTATAAAAAACTCAAGGAAGAAGCCGACAGCGATGAAACAAGACAGAGCATAGATGAGAATTCGATCCAGGTCCTGTATCCCAACCAGCCGATGAATTCGATGGACTATTATCTGTGCTTGCCGGGTAATACGGATTCGGAGGATCTTATCGTATCCAAATTAATGGACAAGAATGTCGCATATCCTTCAAATGTAAAGGATTATGCAAAGGGGTGGTCGGAAACCGCAGGACTTATCTGTGATCTGGTTGAATATGAAAATGTTGCGGCATGTATAAATGCTCTCAACAACGGAGAAGTAAGTGCGATATTCTCGGGAAGCAGTGCTGCCGAGGCCGGTCTTACCGTTTGCAAAAAAGTCGGAAGCATAGATTATTATCTGGCGGTAAGCAGCAATAACAGAGAACTTTTAAAAGACATAAACAATGCGCTTGATGCGATCAATTCTTCAACGGACGGATTTCTGCAGTCACTTCAGAGCACATTTAATTCTGCGGGCGATCTGGAAACGAAATTAAGCGAAGCCGAAAAGAATTGGCTCGAAGGTCATGACAAGTTAAAGTTCGGAACACTAAAAGATTTTGCACCGTACAGCGTTACGGATCAGGAAACGGGAGAAAAGCGAGGATTCATTTACAATGCAGTGCCTTCCCTCCTTTCAAATATAAATGCCGATATAGATATTGAATTCATCTCATATGACAGATATGAAGACATGCAGGCAGCTCTTCTGAACGACATTATAGATGCGGCATATCCGGTACCGACATACCTTAATGTTGCCGAAACAAGCGGATATACAACCACACAGGAACTTGCGAAGGATACGATGATAGTTATCTATAAGGGTGAGTTTTCCGAAAGTATTTTTGCATCCATAGCATATCCGGAATTCGGAATGGAACACTATTATGATATGGTCAATTATACCAGCAGCATGCTGATCAAATATCCATCGGCAGAGGATTGTCTGGATGCCGTGAATTCCGATGAAGTCGGGTGTGCTGTCCTTAGGCATTATTCTGTTGAGGATATGATCAGAAACAACAGTAAATACAGGAAGCTCAAATATATCGAGCTTCCGGAAATGATGGAATATGCAATAGGAGTAAAGCGTGGAAATACAGCGTTGTATACTCTGTTTATAAGAAGCACTTCAGTAACCATGCAGGGTTATTCGATGGCATCAATGCTGCTTGAGTCCATTTCCGAGACCGCCGGCGCACCGGAAGTCGGGCTTGCCGGCATTTTAAGACCGGAAGTCCTGATACTTTCGGTTGTTATAATGGTGCTTCTGGTTATTCTCGGCATGGTGATAGTGTGGGCAAGGCGTATACGTAACGCAAGCAAGCGCCTTAAGAAGGCCAACGAGGAGATCATAGGGATAACAGAGCACAGGCAGCAGAACTTCGACGTTATAGGGATACTTGCCAGGGATTATTCATCTGTTTACAAGGTGGATCTTAATACGGAAGAGATACAGACATTCCGTATAGAGAATACCGTTGACAGCAGTTATAGCGATATGATAAGGCTTGGGGCGAGATTTTCCGAAGTATTCAACCAGTATGTCCGCGACTATGTATATGAAGACGATAAACAGAAGATGTATGATG
>JAFSZZ010000028.1 GCA_017458765.1 Lachnospiraceae bacterium
CGGTACAGCATTCCGGCCTGGCAGAACCGGCATCCTCTTATACAGCCGCGCTGGATCTCAAGGGTAACACGGTCCTGGGTTACCTTTATAAACGGAACGACGGGCTTTAGGGGGTAATAAGTGTCCGAAACGTTCATTTCTATTTCTTTATGGATGATCCTCGGAACATCATCAAAGACAGGTTCAAACGATGAAATAAGCCCGTTTTCATCATATTCGACATTATAAAGTGAAGGAACGTAGATCCCGTTTATTTTGGATGCCTTGTGCAGGAATTCACTTCGTCCGCATCCTTCAGCCCTGCATTTTTTGTACAGATCTATAAGAGACCTGTAGGCAGTCTCTCCTTCACCTATGTAAAACAGATCGAAAAAATCAGCCAAGGGTTCGGGGTTATATGCACAAGGCCCGCCCCCGATAACTATGGGATGTGATTCGTCACGGTCTGCGGCGTGCATAGGTATTCCGGACAGATCAAGTATCTGAAGTATGTTTGTGTAACACATTTCATACTGAAGAGTTATGCCAAGGAAATCAAAATCCTTTATTGGGTCCTGTGATTCGAGCGCAAAGAGCGGGATATTTCTCTCCTTCATGATCTTATGAAGATCCGTCCATGGAGAATAAACACGTTCGCACCATACGTCGTCGAACGTGTTAAACATCGAATACAGTATCTGTATGCCAAGATGCGACATGCCGATCTCGTATACATCCGGGAAACACATCGCAAACCTGACATCTGTTTTGTTTTTATCCTTCATGACCGAATTGACTTCATTACCGATATATCTGGCAGGCTTCTCGATCGACAGAAGTATATCTTCACTAAGTGCAGTTTTTCTCACTTCTCAAACCTTTATAAACACAGCTATCTGTTGGCAAGTTCCTTGGTTATATCCGTCCAGTCCAGACCGCATTCAGCCATCAGTACCATTACATGATAAAGGAAATCCGCGATCTCATATTTGACTTCTTCCTTGTCGGGATTCTTGGCGGCTATCACTATTTCGGTAGCTTCCTCTCCCACCTTTTTAAGTATCTTATCAATACCCTTATCGAAAAGATAATTTGTATAGGAACCTTCCTTTGGATTGTTCTTTCTGTCCATTATGACATTATATACATTTTCAAAAACCTTAAGCGGATCGACCGCCTGTATATCTGTCTTTACTATCTCATTAAAGAAGCAGGAATAGCTGCCGGTATGGCATGCATTTCCTATCTGTGCCACTTTGGCAAGTATCGTATCCATGTCACAGTCAGCCGTAAGTGACTTTACATACTGGTAATGCCCCGAAGTCTCGCCCTTTACCCATAACTCATTACGGCTTCTTGAAAAATAGGTCATGATCCCCGTATCTATGGTTTTGTTAAAAGCCTCTTCATTCATGTAGGCAACCATAAGGACCTCGTTTGTTCTGTAGTCCTGTACAACGACCGTAACATGCCCGTCGCTGTTTTTCTTGAAGTCTTCGAATCTGTACGGACTTTTGAAGATACAGGTATCTATGCCGCATTCATAAAGCTTTTTCTTTATGCTCATAAGACTGTTTATATTCTCATTGGCAAACTTCCCGGAAATACCCAGAACGCATTCATTTTTAAGAAGCCTGCATGCTTCATCCGTTGAAGCAGTGTCCGTTACCGGTATGAGCTTTAATCCTTTATACGAATCCACCACTTTATCGTCAAGAAGAAGCACGGATCCGGAATATTCCCTGATAAGCTTAAGAGAATCCAGTATCTGTTCTTCGGCATCCGCGCATACCATTATCTTTTCTTTGCCGAAACGCTTGCTTACCTCTTCGATCAGATCCACATTTGCCTGCTTGGCAAGATTAAGAGCCGCATATTTACAACCGGCGTATATTATTTTTTTGACATCTTCGGTACGCTTGATATTTCCAGCACCTATGACGGGTATATCTATACTCCTGCAGATCTCACGCATTATATGAAGGGCTTCCTCGTGGGATGCATCGTCATACGACTGATCGAACAGTATGAGCATATCCGCGCCGCCGTTGGAACACATTATCGCATGATCGACAGGGGATTCGGATATTACTTTTGTATCGGAAAAATCCTCGTATAATTTCTTATCCTTAAGATACAGGCATGGTATTATCTTCTTTTCCATTAAAGACTTCCTTTCGTTGACAAAACGTCAGTTATACGTTCATCAAATGATACTGCTCCGTCAAGTGCCTTGGCAAATGATTTAAACATCGCTTCGGCTATATGATGTGAATTCGTTCCGGATATGACCTTTATATGCAGGTTCATCATCGCACTGTAGCTTACTGCATAGAAGAATTCCCTTATAAGTTCGGTATCGAGATAACCGATCTTCTCTGTTTTAAAGTCAGCCTCATATGACAGATAAGGACGTCCGCACAGATCAATGGCGCAAAGAACAAGTGCATCATCCATAGGAAGTATCATATTACCGTATCGTTTTATACCCTTCTTGTCTCCTATGGCTTCCTTTATCGCACTGCCTAAAACTATTCCCGTATCTTCAACAGTGTGATGACCGTCAACATGCAGATCTCCTGTCGAGCGAAGTTTAAGGTCGAAGAGACCGTGTTTGGCAAAGCCCTCAAGCATATGATCGAAAAAACCTATCCCGGTATCTACAGAGGCATTTCCGCTGCCGTCCAGATTAAGTTCAAGTTCGATCTGAGTCTCCTTTGTTTCTCTCTTTATATCAGCTTTTCTTGATCTTTTCATAAACAATTCCTCTTTATTTATTGAATCTTACCTTTATCGAATTGGCATGTGCCGTCAGTCCTTCGGCATTTGCAAAAGCTATTATATCATCCGCAACAGGTTCAAGTGCATCACGTGAATACGAGATTATGCTCGAACGCTTGATGAAGGCATCCACTCCAAGCGGTGAGAAGAATTTTGCCGTACCGTTTGTCGGAAGCACATGATTTGGTCCCGCAAAATAATCTCCCAAAGGCTCCATTGAATGTTCTCCGATAAATATGGCTCCGGCATTCTTGATCTTGGTCATCACATTGAATGCATCCCTGGTCATCAGTTCGAGATGCTCCGAAGCTATCTCATTGGCAGTGTCACACGCATCATCGATATTGTCGGCTATAAGGATATAACCGTAATTATCAAGAGATTTAAGTATTATATCACGTCTCTCAAGAGTTTTCGTAAACCGTTCGACTTCGATATCGACCTTTTTTGCCAGTTCTTCCGAAGTCGTTATAAGGATTGCCGAAGCAAGTTCATCATGTTCTGCCTGAGACAGAAGATCCGCCGCAACATATCTGGGATCGGCCGTTTCATCAGCAATAACAAGTATCTCGGACGGACCTGCCACACTGTCAATGCTCACGTTTCCGAAAACAGCCTTTTTAGCCAGGGTGACAAAAATATTACCCGGTCCTACTATCTTATCGACCTTAGGGATCGATCCCGTACCGTATGCCATTGCTGCAATAGCCTGAGCACCGCCTATCTTGTATATCTCATGAACTCCGGCTATCTTTGCGGCAACAAGGGTCCCCGGGTACACACGTCCGTCCGCTCCAGCGGGTGTTGTCATCACTATACGGTTAACCCCGGCTACCGAAGCGGGTATTATGTTCATGAGCGTGGATGAAGGATATGCGGCCTTTCCGCCGGGAACATAGACACCCACTGTTCCTATCGGAGTTATCTTCTGACCGAGTATTATTCCTTCTTCCTTTGTGTCTATCCAGCTGTTCTGTTTCTGCTTCTCATGATATCTTCTGATGTTTTCAGCGGCTCTCTCCATAACTCCGATGAGATCTTTATCAAAGGAGTTAAAAGCTTCATCGATCTCAGCCTGTGTTACCCTGACATTCTCCGGTGTGAGTTCACACTTATCAAATTTAAGTGTATATTCAAATACCGCCTTATCACCTTCCGTTCGAACCTTATCAAGGATCTCCCTTACCGTACCTTCGTATTCGCTGTATTGTGAAGGATTACGCTTAAGAAGACCGGAAAGAATATTTTCTCTTGTCTTTTCCGTAAGTTTTACTATTCTCATAATTTCTCCTTTATCGCACTGATAAGCTTACTTATCCTTTCGGCTTCCATTTTCATGCTCACTTGATTTACTATCATCCTTGCAGAGAGAGGACATACCTCTTCAAGAACCTTGAGCCCGTTTTCCTTAAGAGTCGAACCCGTCTCAACGATATCGACTATCACTTCGGAGAGACCCACTATGGGCGCAAGTTCGATAGAACCGTTTAATTTTATTATATCCACAGTCTGATGCTTTTTATTGTGGAAATAATCCTTGGCTATCCTGGGATATTTAGTTGCAACCCTTATCATTTCATGGTGCTTTAAAAGTTCTGCCGATGACTCCGGACCGCAGACACACATACGGCATTTTCCGAAACCAAGATCAAGGACCTCATAGCACTTGCGGTTCTCTTCAAGTATCGTATCCTTGCCGACAACTCCGATATCGGCAGCTCCGTATTCAACATAAGTAGGCACATCGGGCCCTTTGGCAAGGAAAAATTTGAGCTTTTGTTCTTCATTGACAAAGATAAGCTTCCTGGTATCCTTGTCCTTCATCTCCTCACAGGTTATGCCGATCTCTTCCAAAAGCTGCAGTGTTCTGTTTGCAAGGCGCCCCTTACCGAGCGCAAATGTAATATAATTCATGACGCATCCTTTATTATCTGAGTTTAAGAAATATCCGTTATCTTAAGTTCGTGTTCCTTTGCGTATTCCTTCACCTTTTGATCGGAATAAACGCTTTTTGACATAAGTACCGCGATACCGCCGCCGGAACGTATTTCAGAGGCCTTCTTATAGGCAGTAAGAGCGCTTCCGTCCGAATATGTGATAAGATACATATCGGGCCTTATATTATCAGTCTTTATCTTCTGTCTTGCAAGTACCGACATAAGCCGGTCTATCACTATACAGAAGCCTATCGCTTCAGCATTTTTACCGAATTCGTTAAGCAGATTATCATATCTTCCGCCCTTTACGATGGCATCCCCGCTTCCGTATGTATAAGCCCTGAATATGATGCCGGTGTAATAGTTATATCTGCTGAGCATTCCGAGATCGAAGGAAATATGATCACCTGCTCTGTTCATGCTTAAGAGTTCATATATCTGTGTAAGGCGGTCTATGGCGGCAAGTGAGCGCTTATTTGTCACATATCCTTTAGCCTCGGAGAGGATGTCCTTTCCGCCGAACATTTCGGGCATCCTTGCAAAAATGTTTTTTACATCATCATTAAGCTTAAGAGAGTCAAGGATATCCTGAGTACCGAAATAGTTCTTGTCGTTTATCATTTCCCTAAGCTCAAGTTCCATTTCCTCATCTATACCGTATTCACCGCACAGGCCTTTGAAAAATTCAAGGTTTCCTATGCTTATCTGAAAATCCTTAAGACCGACGCTTCGAAGCGCTTCCACGACCATCAGGAGTACCTCGACGTCCGCATCGACGCTTCCGTCATTTATGAGTTCTGCTCCTATCTCTGTTGTTTCCTTGAGCCTGCCCTGATAATCGGATGTATTTACGAAGGTGTTACCCTGATAACAGAACCTTAATGGCATATCTTCGTCTGCGAAGTATTTTGCCGTTGCCCTTGCGATAGATGGTGTGAAATCAGGCCGCAGAGCCAGGGTATCTCCCTCCTTATCAAAGAATTTGTATAATTCCTTGGATGGAGTTGTTCCGATATTTCCGGAAAAAATATCAAAGAACTCAAATACGGGAGTCTGGATATCTTCATAGCCAAAACTCCTTAGAACTTCCATAAGTCTGTTCTGGGTTTCAAGTTTTTTACGGAATTCATTACCGTATATGTCACGCACACCTTCCGGTGTATGGATAAGTTTCTTCTGCATTTTTACTCCGTTCACTTTAGTATGCTAATGTGGTAACACGCTGCCATGGCGATAATTATATAAAATCATCTCTAATGTGTCAACCTTTTATTCACGCTCCTGAAGATCCTTGTTGAGCAGATCGAAGTACGGGATTATAACTCCGTGTTTGTGTTTAATGATATAATCCTCATCAAGTTCTTCGTATTTAAAACTCTTACGCCCGCCTTCAAGCATCCTGTTCCAGAATACCATCAGCGTTGAAAACTTAAGATAATAGAAAATATCAAGTCCCGAGAAATAAAGAAGGAAAAAGGCGATGCCGCCCTGTTCCTCAAATTCTTTCATGAACTGTACCTGATGTTCATGTATGTTTGCAAGTGCGAAAGTTTCCTTTGCACATTCCTTGGCATCAAAGCATACGGGTATCCCCTGCACAACTCCTATATAATCAACCGTACTCTTCTGGTCGAAATATGCGAGTGTTATCTGTTTGTTGGACTTATCTATATTTATCGGAGTTATTGGCGTCGGTATCTTCTGTATGAGTCCGAGCCTGTTATCCCTGTATTTTTCATTTGTCCTGTTTATGAGATCCTCGAGTGTCGAACCGCGAAGTCCCCTGCTGTTCCATGTGGGCATTTTATCTCCGTTTTACTTATCTTTATAAGAAGCGATAACACTGTTAAATTCTTCAGGTAAAGGTGCTTCAAAACTCATTCCGGATAGCTTCTTAAGACAGCCGCCTGCATTATCAGGGATAATGAGTCTGAAAGAATGGAGCATCTGGTGCTTTATACCGTATCTCTCCCTTATGAGAGTATTGATCCTTCTGTCACCGTACTTTTCATCTCCGAATATGGGATGACCCATAAATGCAAGATGAGCCCTTATCTGATGGCTCTTTCCGGTCACAAGCTTAACTTTAAGCAATGTGGCATCCTTAAATATCTCAACGGGTGTATATTCGGTTATTATATGAGAGGCACCTTCACGGTGATCCGAATATACCGAAACCTTGTTTTTGCCCCCGTCTTTAACAAGATACCCGTCTGTTCTTTCGCTCTTTTCAATCCTTCCTTTGACAAGACACAGGTAATACTTTTTCAGTTCCCGCATTTTAAGCATTTCGGATAATGATACTGCGGCCGAATAATTCCTGGCAAAAATGATAAGCCCCGAAGTATTTCTGTCAAGCCTGTTGCATACAGATGGTTTGAAAACCGACAGTCTATCCTCTGAGAGCTCATTTTTTTCAATAAGATACCTTATGCACAGTTCATTAAGTGAAATATCCCCGGCGGAAGCCTTCTGGGATAAGAGTCCGGCGGGTTTGTTCAAAATGATCATATCTTCATTTTCGAAGATGATCATCCCGGAGATATCATGATCGCCGGATGAAACCGGGATTGTATCTATCCTTTTATCGGAAAGTTTTGAAAAAGTCTCATCGGAAAAGTATATACGTATAACATCTCCGGCCTTTAAGTGCTCATTCCCGCTTGCCTTTGCACCATTCAGGGTGATATTCTTCTTGCGGAGCATTTTATAGATAAATCCGCTGCCGCAGTTATTAAGTATCTTAAGAAGTTGTTTATCAAGCCTTAAGCCGGCTTCTTTTTCATCTATACTGAATTCTTTCATATATTCCGGATGTAAAACACATTCTTCTACAGGCTGACTGCCCTGAAGGTATTGAGCATCCCCTCATCATTTACCGACCTTTTCGTGGACAGTTTATTATCCATTTCCTTAAGTCTGTCCGTAAAATCATCAATATTATCGAAAATCTTCAGAGTGAAGTCCTTATAGCCGTCATTTTTCAGTACGTTCTCAAGATGTATGCACAGATCTTTCAAGTCCTGATCATGGCTTTTCTTACCGGAAGGCTTACCTGAATAACAGCCCGCAGCGGTATTGCCTGCACAGGCTATTGCATCAACAAAATATGTCTTTTCGTAGGTTGTAAACGGAAGTTCGTATATGATCGCAAGCTGTCCCGCACAAGAGTGTATCCTGTCATGTATTTCAGCCGTCAGTGACTTAAAGCGCATGAACATGATGAGATTCACAAGGCTCTTACTGGCGGGAAGTACACTTAGTATCGCAAATATCGTCCACAGACTTTTTCTTGTATGAAGTGTACAGTAACCGATAAGATACAGCCCCAAAGCACATATATACAGGATGACTGTCATGATAAGAACACGGATACGCTGACTTCTTATATACCCCCACTCGCCCTTTGATCTCTTTTTCAAGGTTTCACCTCTGAAGTGCCGTTTTTGAGGATATCAAGTTCTTCCGTTGTAAGTGCACGGAAAGCACCTGTGTCAAGTCCGGGATCAAGCATTACTCCGCCTATAGAGACTCTCTTAAGATAAAGCACCTTACAGCCGAGAGCGTAAAACATCCTTTTAACCTGATGGAATCTGCCCTCTGTCAGTGTCAGTTCATAGGACATGCCTTCTTTGACAGGCCCTATCGCTTTAAGATGAGCGGGAAGACATAAACTCTCATCCCCGATATCTATTCCCTTTTTGAACAGGAAACGGGCGTTTCTCGGGAGCCTCTTATCACTTATAACATAATATGTCTTTTCAACATGACGTCCGGGAGAAATAAGTGCATGGCACAGTTCACCGTCGTTGGTGATGAGCAGAAAGCCCTCAGTATCTTTGTCGAGTCTTCCGACCGGGAACAGTCCCCGTGCATGAACGCCCTTTAAGTATTCAAGTACCGTGTCGCTGAGATTATCCTTCACGGCACTTACACAGCCCATTGGTTTATTGAGCATATAGTAGGAAAACTTCTCATGCTTAAGCGCGGTTCCGTCAAGTAAAACCGTTGAACCATCACTTATCTTAAGACCGGGTTCCTTCACAATGTTTCCGTCCACACTAACCCGTCCTGCCTTAATGATCGAAACAGCCTGTTTACGGCTGCCCACGCCGCATTCCGCCATAAAGCGGTCAAGTCTAAGCATATCACTCATCAGCACACTTCTCCAAAATACGCAGTAACAAACGCCATGTTCTCTCAGTTGAAGGTATACTCAGTTTCTCCTTGGGTGTATGTACATCTTCAAGATCGGGACCTATGGAAACTATATCGATCCCTTTTAACTTATCAAAAATGATACCGCATTCAAGTCCCGCATGGATCGAAGTCAGTTTGGGCTGTTTATCGAACAATTCCGCATAAGATGCTGCCACTATATCACGGATCTTCGACCGCTCTCTGTATTCCCAGGCAGGATAATCGGATTCTATAATATATTCACCGCCTATTGTTTCGGTGAGATATTTAAGTTTATCGCTAAGAGCTTCTTTTTCCGAAGATATCGAACTCCTTATGCTCACTATAAGTGAGAAATAGTCCTCTCTGAGCCTCATGATACCGGCATTTGATGATGTCTGGACTATGCTCTCGGATTCGGGACACATTTTTGCTATACCGTCAGGAATGGTCATGAGAAGGAAAATTATCTTCTCCCTTGCTTCATCATTAAGTACCTTCTCGGTCGTTTCACTGCCGGACTCGCAATATATTGTGATATTGTTCTCGATCTTCCTGTATTCGTTTATGACGGTCATCTCAAATTCCGTCACAAGATCTTCCAGCTTTGAAGCATCCTTGGCATCGATGATAACAGAAGCCTTGGCTTCTCTTGGAATTGCATTGTCCTGAAGCCCGCCCTTTAGATAATAAAGATCGTAACTGATCTTATCCTTCAGATAATACAGAAGACGTCCGAGCATTAAATTGGCATTACCTCTGTATTTGTCTATCTCTGATCCGGAATGTCCTCCCAAAAGGCCGCAGATAACAATATCATAAGAAAGACCGGTACGATCATGATATCCTACTGGAGTGTGACACTTTACCTTACGTCCTCCGGCAGAACTTACCAGTATCTCGCCTTCCTCTTCGGAATCAAGATTTATCATCCGCTTTGATCTGAGCGATGATGTATCAAGCCCCTGCATACCGATCATACCGGTTTCTTCATCGGATGTGAACAGACATTCAAGAGCCGGATGCTTAAGAGTATTATCGTCGAGTATCGCAAGCATATATGCAACCGCTATCCCGTCGTCACCTCCGAGAGTAGTTCCCTTTGCATATACATGATCATCCATGACTGCGATCCTTAGGGGATCCTTTTTGAAATCGAATTTAGGATCCGAATCGAAGTTTTTCTCGCATACCATATCAAGATGCCCCTGTAGAAGCAGAGGCTCATCGCTTTTGCATCCTGCGGAAGCGGCTTTTTTAATGATCACATTATTATATTCATCCCTGCTGCATAAAAGACCGCGTTTTTCTGCAAAATTAACGCAATATTCCGCTATGGCATCTGTATTTCCGGAACCGTGCGGTATTGAGCATATTTCCTCGAAAATATGAAAAACTCCGGCCGGTTCCAATCCTTCCAAAACTCCCATGTTAAACTCCTGCTCTTTAAATATCCAAAAAGGAGCCTTTTTCAGGCTCCTTATTTTACTTTTTCAACGTATCAAGATTAATGTTTGTCGAGCCTGTTGTTTTTGCGGTTCTGCTTGTATCGATACCTTCTATCGAAGCTATCTCCTTCTCGAGCTCAACCTGCGGATACAGATCCGCCCTGTTCTTATCAATGACTGCCTCGCAGCTCTTAAGGCGCTCCAACAGACCGGTATATTTAGCCTGTGTATCTCCTATCGCCGTTTTGATTATACCCTGCATCTCGGCAAGCATATCATCCGTATATTTCATCGCTGCCTGCCTGATACCGTTCGCATCGGTGGTCGCGGTATCAAGTATCTGCTGCGCCTGAGATACAGCCTGCTGTACGACCTCATTGGCCTGTGCATAAGCCTGCTGCATGATCTCATGCTCGTTCACCATATGATCGGTATGTATCTGTGCTTCCTTAAGCATCGCATCGGCCTTCTCCTTAGCATCGTTAAGGATGGCCTCCTTGTTGCTTATTATCTTCTGATACCGTTTGATCTCATCGGGAGTTTTCATTCTAAGCTCCCGTAAGAGCTCCTCCATATGCTCCTTGTCAACGACGATATTTGCACTTGAAAATGCCTGAAACTTACATCCGTCGATAAAATCCTGGATCTCGTCAATGATCTGTTCGATTTTGCTGCTCATTTACTCTCTCCTCACTTAAAGACACTACCTGACAACTCCATATCTCTCATAAACCATATCGGCTATGAACGGCGGAACAAATTTACTTATGTCCCCACCGAAACTGGCGACCTCCCTGACGGTTGAAGAACTGAGATATGCATATTCGAGACTTGTAGTCAAAAATATCGTATCCACATCTTCACCGAGCTTGCGGTTCGTCTGAGCCATCTGGAGTTCATATTCAAAATCCGTGATAGCCCTGAGTCCGCGTATTATCACATTTGCATTTGTCTGCTTGCAATAATCTATCAGAAGGCCGTCATAACTGGCTACCGATACATTTGGAATGTCCTTAGTGACTTCTTTAATAATATTAACACGTTCTTCTACAGAAAACAACGAAGTTTTGACCCTGTTATTAAGTACGCTGACGGTCAGCCTGTCAAAAATATCGGCCGCCCTTTTTATTATATCGATATGACCGTAAGTTACGGGATCAAAACTGCCGGGATATATAGCACTCTCCATTCTTCTCTCCTCTAAGGCTTAAGCTTTAAGAACAGATGACAGTTATTTTTGTATTTCTTATATTTTACTATTTCATATCCAAGATCATCAAGATAATCAAAATCCGTTTCATTGGATGCTTCTACAACGATCAGTGTATCATCCTTAACTACAGTGGATGAACAAAGATATTCAAGAACGGAACGTTCATAGCCTTTATCATAAGGAGGATCCATGAAAATAAGATCGTATCCTTTCCTGCCTTCCAGTCTGTGAAGCGCGGTAAGGACATCCGAGTTTATAACCTGAGCCCTGTCCGTAAAATGAGTTGTATTCAGATTATAGTTTATGCAGGCTACAGCCTCTTTGGAACGTTCAACAAAAACAGCATATTCGGCCCCTCTGCTTAATGCTTCTATCCCTATGGCGCCTGTACCGCTGTACAGATCCAGGAATCTGGTATCCGAATATATATAGGGCATTAGTATATTGAACAATGTTTCCTTGACCTTGTCGGATGTAGGTCGTGTCTCGGTTCCTGCAGGTGCCTTAAGCAGAAGCCGTCTTGCTGATCCTGCGATGACTCTCATATTATATCCTTACCTTTGTTCCCTTCGTATCACGTCTTGCAAGCTTAAGCTTATTTAGTTCGAGCGATCTTCCGTTAACGTCAATAGTCTGTTCCACACCGTTTTTAAGAAGATAGACATCGGTCACTTCATCGCTTCCGGAAAGTTTCATTCCGCGTACACCTGCAGCTCCCTTTTTCTTGAGCGGGATCTCATCAAGTGCAAATTTGAGAAATACGCCGTCTCTGGTACGCAGTACTATATTGCGCTCATCGATTATGGGAAGAACGGCAATGACCTCATCACCATCATTAAGTCCCGTGGCTGCAACAGAACGCTTGGTCACATCGAATTCGGTACCGTATACATGTTTAAGCATTGACTTCTTCGTGGCAAACATAAGCTTCTGCATTATAACTTCCTTAAGATCGCAGGCATAGACAACGGTCTCACTGGATGAACTGTAATTGCTGACATTGTCTATCGGAATACCCTTATCCTTAATACGTCCGTGAGGAAGATCCATAACCTTAAGAGTATGAAGCTGTCCGGTGTTGGTGAACAGGCAGACCCTTCCTGTATTCATTACGGGGAAGATATACTTGTTCTCTTCATCTATCGTTTCCCTGTTCTTGTCATATACGGCCCAGTCAACTGTCTTGGCATAACCGAAACGATCCATAAGGAACATGACTTCGGTTTCGGGTATCTTCTTCTCTTCAAACACAACTTCGGCAGCATTTTCTATAGCCGTTCTTCTCTCGCGCCCGTATTCTTTTTTATAGCTGTCAAGCTCCTTGATTATGAGCCTGTCCATAGACTTGGGATTTGTGAGGATATCCTTATATTCCGTAATATTCGCAAGCGTCTCCTCATGCTCCTTCATAAGGGCTTCTATCTCAAGTCCGATAAGCTTGCTGAGTCTCATGGCAAGGATCGCATCTGCCTGCCGCTCGGTAAAACGCAGCTGTTCTGCCATTTTTTTGCTGATCCTTGACTTGAAGTTTATCCCTTCGGTATTGCCTTCTATAAGGCATCCCTTTGCGGTCTTTACATCCTTGGAACCTCTTAATATCTCGATTATAAGATCTATAACATCACAGGCTCTGATAAGACCTTCCTGTATCTCCTTTTTATCCAGCTCCTTCTGCAGAAGATTCCTGTATTTCCTTGTCCTTATCTCGCGCTGGAAATCAACATGATGTCTGATTATATCTTTTAGCCCCAGTGTTTCCGGACGACCATCCGCAACGGCAAGCATATTAACGCCGAACGTATCCTCAAGCTTCGTCTTTTTAAGGAGCATGTTCTTAAGATTCTCTACATCCGCATCCTTCTTGAGCTCAAGGACTATCCTGATACCTTCCTTACTTGACTGATTGGATATATCGACTATATCATTGGTCTTCTTGGCATCTATCAGAGCAACAACATCCGTAAGGAATTTACTTATATTCGCACCTATCATTGTATAGGGGATCTCTGTTATGACAAGCCTGTTTTTCCCGGCCTTGCCCTTCTCGAGTTCCATCCTGCCGCGTATCTTTATCTTGCCGGTGCCTGTTTCGTAGATCTCCAATAATTCATTCTGGTTTACGACTATGCCGCCGGTGGGAAAATCGGGGCCGGGAATATACTCCATGAGTTCTTCGGTCGTAAGCTTGGGATTCCTGATATAAGCCTTGACACCGTCAATGACTTCACAGAGATTATGCGGAGGCATACTTGTCGCCATTCCGACCGCAATGCCTTCCGAACCGTTTATAAGAAGATTGGGTATCTTCGCCGGGAGTACCGACGGTTCCTTCTCGGTCTCATCGAAATTGGGGATAAAATCAACAACATCCTTGTCAAGATCGGCCAGTATCGTTTCCTGAGTGACCTTCTCAAGTCTTGCTTCCGTATAACGCATGGCAGCCGCGCCGTCACCCTCGATAGATCCGAAATTACCGTGACCGTCAACCAGTGTCATTCCCTTTTTGAAATCCTGGGACATAACGACAAGGGCATCATATATGGAACTGTCACCATGCGGGTGATATTTACCCATTGTATCGCCTACGATACGTGCCGACTTTCTGTACGGATGATCCCATCTGATCCCGAGCTCATACATATCGTAAAGCGTTCTTCTCTGAACCGGCTTAAGTCCGTCCCTTACATCGGGTAAGGCACGGGATATGATAACGCTCATCGCATAATCAATATAAGATTTGCGCATTATCTCCGAATATTCGGTCTTTATTATCTGATCATCCTGAGTGACTTCATTTACTGCCATGATATAACCTCATTCAATTCTTATACATCCAATTCCGCATCGCGGGCGTGCTTGTAAATAAACGCCTTGCGCGGAGGAACTTCATTTCCCATGAGCATCTCTGTGGTCGTCGATGCAAGCCTTGCATCTTCTATTTCGACCTGTTTAAGCTTACGGCGTTTTGGATCGAGGGTAGTCTCCCATAACTGTTCCGCATCCATTTCGCCAAGGCCCTTATAACGCTGTAAAGTAAAATCCTTATGAGTCTTGCGGTATTCGCTCAGAGCCTTGTCGTCATACAGATATTCTTCCTCACCCTTCTTCGGCATGGCCTTATACAACGGTGGCATTGCTATATAAACATGTCCTTCGTATATAAGTTCAGGCATGAACCTGTAGAAAAGAGTAAGCAGCAGCGTTGAGATATGAGCGCCGTCGACATCGGCATCGGCCATTATTATTATCTTATCGTATTTTAATTTCGTGATATCAAAATCGTTTCCGTAACCTTCCGAAAAACCGCAGCCGAAGGCATATATCATTGTCTTTATCTCTGCATTTGCAAGGACCTTGTCTATTGTGGCCTTCTCTACATTTAAGATCTTACCTCTTATCGGTAAGATAGCCTGGTACATACGATTCCTCGCTGTCTTTGCACTGCCGCCGGCAGAGTCACCCTCGACTATGAATATCTCGCATTTTGAAGCATCGCGGCTTTCGCAGTTGGCAAGCTTACCGTTTGAATCAAACGAATACTTCTGCTTCGTCAGCATATTCGTCTTGGCCTTTTCTTCGCTCTTCCTTATCTTGGCCGCTTTCTCGGCACATGAAAGCACGGCCTTAAGATCGTCAAGATTTCTGTCAAAATATCTTACGACCTCATCACCCGTAACCTTGCTCACTGCCTTTGTTGCGTCCTGATTATCAAGCTTGGTCTTGGTCTGTCCTTCGAATCTCGGCGAAGGATGTTTTATAGACACAACGGCGGTCATACCGTTCCTTATATCCGCTCCGGTGAAGTTCGCATCCTTATCCTTTAATATGTTGAGTTCACGTGCATAAGTGTTCATCACGTTTGTGAACATGGTCTTAAACCCGGTAAGATGTGTTCCGCCCTCGGAGTTGTATATGTTGTTGCAGAAACCGAGCACATTTTCGTGAAAATCATTAACATACTGGAAAGCGACTTCCACCATGATACCGTCTGATTCTCCGCTGAAGAACACGGGATCATGGAGCGGTTCCTCATTTTTGTTCATATCGCGGACAAAACCTATGATACCGTCCTCTTCGTGGAAGGTTTCTGTTTCTGTAACATCCTGCCTCTTATCGGTGAATACTATGGTCAGTTTCGGATTCAGATATGCCGTTTCATGAAGCCTGCTCTTAATATCTTCTTCCTTGAAACGTGTCTTTTCGAATATTGTATCATCCGGGAGGAAATTGATCTTGGTACCCGTACTTCTCGAACGTCCTATTACGGGAAGAAGTCCGTTTTCAAGTTCTATTACCGGAACACCCCGGTTATAACGGTCGTGGAAGATCTGACCTTCCCGCCTTACTTCTATATCAAGATATTTGGAGAGTGCGTTTACGACCGATGATCCTACGCCGTGAAGTCCGCCGCTTGTCTTGTAGACCGAATCATCGAATTTACCGCCTGCATGAAGTGTTGTGAATACCAGCCGTTCGGCACTCATTCCCTTCTCATGCATTCCTACCGGTATTCCCCTTCCGTTGTCCTCGACTGTTGCCGAGCCGTCTGCCTCGAGAGTCACCCAGATCTTATCGCAGAAACCCGCAAGATGTTCATCAACAGAGTTATCGACTATCTCATAGATCAGATGATTGAGGCCTTTGGTCGTAACGCTGCCGATATACATTCCCGGACGTTTCCTGACAGCCTCAAGCCCCTCAAGCACAGTGATGCTGCTGGCATCATAGATTACCTTATTTGCCATATTTATACCCCTACCCGCCTGTAAATAACAAACAAACATAAAAACACTAATATTGATTATAACACGAATCATCGAATTTTCAAGCAAAACACTAATTATTGTACGAACATGTTTTCGCGCAACAATACTTGGTATGGCGATGCACAATGTTTCTTCGATAAAAAATGATTTATATTTTATTGAAGTAATGTCACACTTTTGATATGATGTTAATGTACTGTTCATTTAAGGAACTACACTAAAAAAAAAGGAGATCATCATATGTTTGACCGTATATTTGCCAACTATCTGGTTGAAAAACGCAAGCTCGGGCCGGAATGCCTTGAAAAGATATTCGAACTTCAGGAAAAAAAGAGGGTCCGTCTCGGAGTCATTGCGATTTCCGAGAAACTCATGACCGAAGAACAGGTTGAAGAAGTCAACAAACTTCAGACAATAACGGACAAACGTTTCGGTGATCTGGCAGTTGAGAGAGGTTATCTTTCGGACAATCAGGTTACAAGACTGCTTGCATTGCAGGGTAACAGTTTCCTTTCTTTTGTTCAGGCTACCGTGGATCTTAAGTATATGACAATGAACGATATCGTGGATTCGCTGAACGAGTATCAGCAGGAACAAAGCTATACTCTTACGGATATGGATAACCTGAAGAGCTGCGATATAGACCGCATAATACCTATCTATGTATATGATCTTCCGGGCTATGCCAAGGAGATCATCGGAGTGGCGGCAAGGACTGTAGCCCGTCTGGTGGATTATCATGTTTACATTGATAAGCCTTATACGAGCGACAAGCTCATTACCGAGAATCTGTGCCACCAGCCTTCCGAAGGTGATTTCAGCATTTTGCTCGCTTTCTCCGGGTCGGAGGATGCGATGGTAAAGGCTGCGGTTGGTTTTGCCGGCGAACAGTATATCGACGACTCGGAAGATGCTCTTGATTCCGTATGCGAACTGATAAACTGCATTAACGGTATATTTGCAACGGAGATAAGCCGCAGAGGTATAGATATCGATATGCTTGCTCCGTCCTATAAGTTAGGAGCGGGTGTTATAAATTCTGAAGAGATAATCAATGTTCCCATGTATGTATACGGCAAGGCACTTACTCTTTCCGTAGTGCTTTCCGATAATTATACCATTGAATAAGGATAAGGAGTAACAAGATGAGTACAGTAATGATAGTTGATGATTCAAGGACAATGCGTAAAATGCTTTCGGGCACACTCAAGGCTGAAGGCTATGAGATCGTAGGTGATGCCGGAAACGGTGAAGAAGCTCTTAAACTTCTCGAGAATATAACTCCCGACCTGATAACTCTTGATATTACAATGCCTGTAATGGACGGCCTTACCGCCCTGGCGAAGATAAAAGAAAAAAATCCCGATCAGAAAGTGCTCATGGTAAGTGCAGCCGGTCAGAAGGACAAAGTATTAAATGCCCTTAAGATGGGTGCGGTTGACTTCTTACAGAAACCTTTTGAACCCGAAGCCGTTATAAATACGGTAAGAAAGTTTCTATAGAGCATGTATATCGCTCTTTTTTAACATTTCATCAAGACGTTTTCTGATATATCTGTTTTCTTCGTTTTCAAGCCGGGGGTCCTTTTTCAGGATTTCACCGGCTTTGTTTGCGGCTTGTGCAAGAATGTCGGCATCGGAATATATGTCTGCCAGCTTAAACTGCAGTTCTCCGCTCTGACGTATACCGAACATATCGCCCGGTCCCCGTAACTTGAGATCCTCATTGGCAATATAAAAACCGTCATTTGAACTGTTTAATATCTCCAGGCGCTTCTGTGAACGATCGTTCTCGGAACAGTTTATGAATATGCAGTATGACTGTGCATCTCCTCGTCCTATCCTCCCGCGCAGCTGATGAAGCTGAGCAAGTCCGAATCTTTCCGAATTTTCAACCATCATGACTGTTGCATTGGGAACATTTACCCCTACTTCCACAACAGTGGTGCTCACCAGCACATCTATATTTCCTTCGGAAAAATCCTGCATTACTCTCTCTTTTTCGGCGGGTTTCATACGTCCGTGAAGACATCCGACTCTGATGGAGGGCTCCAAAAAATTTTTTAATTCTTCGCTATATGAGGTCACATTTTTACAGTCAAGGCCTTCGCTTTCATCGACGAGAGGACAGATAACATATGCCTGATGACCTTCTCCTATCTCTTTTTCTATAAAATTATAGGCCTTTCTTCTGTATGAAGTTCCAACAACGCAGTTCTTTATCGGCTTACGTCTGGCGGGCAGCTCATCTATAACGGATATATCCAGATCGCCGTATAGCATAATAGCCAGAGTACGCGGTATAGGTGTTGCACTCATCACAAGTACATGGGGGATATTATCATTCCCTTTATCAACCAAACGTCCTCTTTGCTTTACACCGAAGCGGTGCTGTTCGTCTGTTACCACAAGTGCGAGTGACCTGTATTCTGCTTTCTCCTGAAAAAGCGCATGTGTTCCTATTACAATACATGAACTGTTTTTGGCTATTGTCTTGTACGCCTTTTTCTTCTCCGACAATTTCATGGAACCGGTAAGAAGGACAACCGTGATATCAATATCGTTTTCTTCTAGGATCTTCGTGAATGTCTGAAAATGCTGAAGAGCAAGTATCTCCGTGGGTACCATCATGGCACACTGATATCCGCAAAGAGCTGTTGTAATGCAGGCAAGCACTGCTATGATAGTTTTGCCGCAGCCAACGTCACCCTGTATGAGCCGGCTCATTGAGACGTTTCTTTGAAGATCGCTCTCAACATCAGCGAATGCTTTCTTCTGGGCATTCGTAAGTTCATATGGCAGAGAATCGATCAGTTTACGTACCCTGTCCGAAGGGTTTATATCAAAATCATTGTATGACCTGCTGTTCTCTTCTTTTAAAAGACGCAGTCTTATTATGAACATAAGGAATTCATCATATATGATGGCACTCCTTGATCTCTTCAGTTCTTCGGCATCCTTGGGAAAATGTATACCCGTAAGGATCACCTTTTCGGATGCAGAGCCTATCATGGTGTCTGTATCTGCCATGTCAAGGACCTGTTTTACGGCTTTTCTTACTGCGTTGTTACTGAGTCCCTTGGTAAGAGGATATACAGGCTGTAACGTGTTTTTAACCTTTTCATAATCCTGAGGGGTAAAGATAAGGGGCTGTTCCATATGGTAAACATTTCCGTTCTTTTTTAGAGTCCCTCCGAAAACGTAGGACATACCTTTTTTTAGAGATTTTGTAAGGTAAGGCATATGAAACCAAACACATCTTAAGGGATTTCTGCCCGATGACAATTCCGCGGTAACGACAGCCATCTTTCCGGCACGTCTTAAGAGCGGATGCTTTTCAAGGATCACTTTTACAAAGCAGAAACAGCCAAGCAGCTTTTCGTCGGCAATGACGGGTTCGTCATAACTCATGTAATCCCTGGGATAATAATACATAAGGTCGCCATATGAAAATATGCCGACCTTATTATATAAACCTGCTGTTTTTTCTCCGATACCTTTAAGGCTGTCTATTGATGTATCTCTGTTCATTATTCTACCGAAACCACATAATAATATATAGGCTGTCCGCCAAAATGCATCTCCACATCGAGATCTTTAAACTTCTCTTCTACCTTTGCAGCGAAATCACCGGCATCCTGTTCGTCGGTATCACGTCCATAGTAAATGCTGATAAGTTCCGAAGACTCATCAATCATCTTATCGATCATCTTAAGAGAGGTATCTTCAATATCATCTCCGACAGACAGGATATCGTGATCACCTATTCCCATTATATTACCCTGTCTGATCTCGAGTCCGTTTATCACCGTATCCCTCACCGCATAGGTGACCTGCCCGGTCTTGACTCCCTTAATGGACTCATCCATTGCTTCTTTGTTTTCCTCGGCGCTCATCCCTATAGTATAATTGATAAGTGCGGTTATGCCCTGAGGTATCGTACGCGTGGGGATCACGTAGATCTTCTTGTCTTCGACCATGTACTGAACCTGGTTCGCAGCCATTATGATATTCTTGTTGTTGGGAAGTATGAAGATATTATCGGCATTTATTTCCTTTACAGCTTCCACCATATCTTCGGTGCTCGGATTCATGGTCTGCCCGCCGGATATTATACGGTCGACACCCAATCCTTTGAAAATAGCATCCATCCCGTCACCCATCGATACTGAAATAAAACCGATTTCTTTTCTCTCTTCCTTCGGAACGTTATTCTCATCCGGCGCTTTTTCGGATATCTCATGTATATCCTTGTCTTCGGACTTTATTTCAGTCTCTGCCTTCTTTTTATCATCGGTAGTATCATCTTCTTTTATTTCAACATATGTCTTTTCACCGTTAGCTCCGCCCGACATTTTGAACAGCTTTTCCTGATGCTCCTCACGCATGTTATCTATTTTGATACGCGTAAGAGCTCCGTAAGTTAAGGCCTTCTGTATCACGAGTCCCGGATCGTTGGTATGTACATGGATCTTTACATAGTCTTCATCCGCTACACAGACTATGGAATCTCCGAGGGATTCAAGATATGTCTTAAAATCCTGCTCGTTCTTGGTATTGAATACCTTATCGAGCATTACGATGAATTCCGTGCAGTATCCGTATTTTATCTCAAAATTGGCCTGTACTTCATAGCTTTTCTCGGTCGTGATCGCAGGCTTTTCTTCTTCGCTGTAGGAAAACTCTATATCATTGCCAAGATATGCCTGATAGGCGCCCTTTAATATCTCGACAAGGCCCTGCCCGCCGGAATCCACAACTCCTGCCTGTTTGAGAACAGGCAGCATATCGGGAGTCTTTTGAAGGACCGCCTCAGCCTCATCAACCAGCAGTTTTATAAATTCCGACATATCTTCCGTTTCGGTGCAGAGCTGAGTCGCCTTTTCGGCCACTCCTCTTGCAACGGTCAATATCGTACCTTCCTTGGGCTTCATTACAGCCTTATATGCAGTCTCAACAGCCTTGTTGCAAGCCCCGGCAAGTGTCGGGATATCTATTTCATTCTTTTCTCTTACTCCCTTTGTAAAGCCGCGGAGTAACTGTGAGAGAATGACTCCCGAATTACCTCTTGCACCGCGGAGGGAACCGGATGAGATGGCTTTACAGAGAGGTTCCATTTCAATAAGTCCCATTCCTGCGACTTCCTTGGCTGCTGTCATTATCGTCATTGTCATGTTCGTTCCGGTATCGCCGTCCGGAACAGGGAAGACATTCAGCTCATTTATCCAGGCCTTCTTGGCCTCAAGCGATTTGGCGCCTGTAAGAAACATCCTTGAAAGTGTTTTGGCGTCAATATTTTTTGAACTCACTTTAAAATTCCTCCATACTTCTATCAGTCTATAACACGAACACCTTCTACATAGATGTTGATCTTTTCGATATCAAGTCCCGTAAATTCTTCAACCTTATATTTTACACTGCTTATCAGATTATCGCATACTGTCTTTATACTTACGCCGTAAGCCACTATAACATGAAAATCAAGCGTGAGCTGGTTATTCTTGAGTGTTACATTGATCCC